>NZ_FNNG01000006.1:0-92029 GCF_900106765.1 Tepidimicrobium xylanilyticum | reverse complement strand
ATCTTTCTCCAAGGGAAGACTCAGGTAGAGTTTCTACATTATATATAGGGTATTCTAAAGTTATGGTTTTGCTTTTTGCTAATACATCCATGTCCGTGTGGATATTATGGGGATCCCTATCACGAATGCACTTGTTCACAAAGCAGCATAGAAAAATACCTTGGGAAACTTAGCAGTCCACTATTAGATAGAATCGACATTCATATTGAAGTTTCACCCGTAGCCTATAAAGAATTAAAGGGAGAAAAAAATATCGAATCCTCTAAAGATATTAGAACAAGAGTAGAAAAGGCAAGAAGGATTCAGCTTGATAGATATAGAAATAAAAGTATTTATAGCAATTCTCAACTAAATTCAAATGACGTAAAACAGTGTTGCAAATTAACTAAAGGGGCAGAAAAAATAATAAGGGAAGCTTTTAATAAGTTTAGGTTTAGCGCAAGAAGTTATAACAAGATTTTAAAAATTAGTAGGACCATTGCAGATTTAGATGGTGAAGATTTAATACTTGAAAATCATGTATTGGAAGCTATAAGATACAGGAGCACTGATAAAAAATATTGGAGGTAACGCAAATGTCAATAATCACCAACAAAAGTGTGTTGGTTTGGTTAAATAGTCTAAGTATAAGGAATAAGACTATTGACAAGATAATGAAACAAGTACCTGAACTAACGGATTTATGGTATTCATCTTCTGATGCCATATATAGTTTAAATGATATTAATACAGAAATAAAGGATAGATTAATAAATTATCGTAATGAGGATTATCTTAAAAGATTATTTTATAATTTTGAAAAGCAGAACATAGATGTGGTTACTGTTTTTGACAAAAATTATCCAGATAGGTTACACTATATTTGTGACAGCCCAAAAGTTTTATATGTAAAAGGAAGTTTAACTGAAGATGACAATTTATCCATAGCTATAGTGGGCTCTAGAAAAACTACTTCTTATGGGAAATGGGCTACAGAAAAATTTGCTGAAGAATTGGTGGATTTAGGGGTAACTATAGTAAGTGGTTTAGCTTTAGGCATAGATGCGATAGCTCATAGGAAAGCTTTAGAAAAAAAGGGTAGAACTATAGGTGTACTTGGAAATGGAATTGATATAGTATATCCTAATACGAATAAGGCTTTGTTCGAGGAGATTCCTAAAAATGGAGCTATAATTTCAGAATTTTTTTTGGGGACACCACCTTTATCCTACAATTTTCCTCAAAGAAATAGGATAATCAGTGGATTGTCTTTAGGGGTAATAGTAATCGAAGCTAAGGAGAAAAGCGGTTCTCTAATAACAGCGCACCATGCACTAGAACAGGGAAAAGAAGTTTTTGCCCTACCCGGGAATATTAATAGCATATTTAGCAAAGGAACTAATAAGTTGATTAAAGATGGAGCTAAATTAATAATGGATATTGAAGATGTAGTAGAAGAGATACATGAATTACAAGAAAAACTGAGCAATAAAAGGAGAGTAGAACTAGATTATGACCAATTTAGTTCTAGTGAGGTAAAAGTGTTAGAAACTATGAAAGAAGGGCCAATTCATGCTGACAATATAGCGGTAAATACTGGAATAGATATATCAACTATCAATAGTATTTTAACCATATTAGAATTAAAAGGGGTTATTAAGGAAATAGGAGGAAGCATATTTACCTTATCAACTTAGTAATATTTAATCGGAGGTGTAATCATTGCAAAAGAATTTAGTTATCGTTGAATCACCTGCAAAGGCAAAAACTTTAAAAAAATTTTTAGGGGGAAATTATAAAGTCAAAGCTTCTGTGGGACATATAAGGGATTTGCCAAAGAGTAGTTTAGGTATTGATACTGATAATAATTTCGAACCTAAATATATAACTATCAGGGGGAAAGGGCCAATAGTACAGGAATTGAAAAATGAGGCTAAAAAAGCAGATAGAATTTTATTAGCAACGGACCCTGATAGGGAAGGGGAAGCTATATCCTGGCATTTAGCCCATATTTTAGGGATTGATGAAGATGAACCTATTAGAGTTGAGTTTAATGAAATAACTAAGGATGCTGTTTTAAAAGCTGTTAAAAAACCTAGACCAATAAATATGGATTTAGTTGACGCCCAACAGGCAAGGAGAATATTGGATAGATTAGTGGGGTATAAAATTAGTCCGCTTTTATGGAGGAAGATTAAAAAAGGTTTAAGTGCTGGGAGAGTTCAATCTGTTGCAGTAAAACTCATTTGTGATAGAGAAAAAGAGATTGAGAATTTTGTACCTGAAGAGTATTGGACTATAGTAGCTTTATTAGAAAAAGATGGTACCATATTTGAGGCTAATTTCTATGGAATATATGAAAATGGGGAAGAAAAGAAAGTAGAGCTGTCTAATAGAAAAGAAGTAGATGGAATATTGAAATCGATAGATAAAGATAATTTTATTATTAGAGAAGTAAAAAAGGGAAATAAGAAACGAAATCCATATCCGCCTTATACCACTAGTACCTTACAACAGGATGCATCTAAGAAATTAGGTTTTACTACCAAAAAGACTATGATGTTAGCTCAACAATTATATGAGGGCGTTGATATAGAAGGGGAAGGTACAGTTGGTTTGATTACCTATATGAGAACCGATTCTACTAGGGTTTCTAGCGAGGCTATTAAACTGACTAAATCCTTCATTGAAGGTAAGTTTGGGAAAGATTACAGTAATGGTGGAAAATCCTATGTTAATAGGAGTAAAAAGGAAGCTCAAGATGCCCATGAAGGTATAAGGCCCACATCAGTATTAAGAAGACCTGAAGATATAAAAAGTTCATTGACTCAAGATCAGTTTAAATTATACCAATTGATATGGAATAGATTTGTAGCCTCTCAGATGAGCCATGCAAAATATGAAACCATATCGGTAAAGATTTTTAGTAACAACATAATATTTAGAGCTTCTGGTTCTAAATTAGTTTTTGATGGTTTTTTAAAGGTATATAAGGCAGAGGAAGGAAATGAAAGTGAAAGGGAAATGCCTAGCTTCCAAGTTGAAGAACTAGTTAAAGTCAATAAAATTGAACCCAATCAGCACTTTACTCAACCTCCAGCTAGATATACGGAAGCTTCCTTAGTCAAGACTCTTGAAGAATTGGGAATAGGTAGACCTAGTACCTATGCACCTATAATTTCTACCATATTAAGTAGGGAATATGTAAACTTAGCAAATAAGTCTTTTGTGCCTACAGAATTAGGTATCTTGGTAAATGACCTTTTAAAAGAGTATTTTAAGAATATTATTAATGAAAAATTTACTAAAGAGCTGGAGGATAAATTAGACGAAATAGCTGAAGGAAAATATCCTTGGCAACTAGTCATTGAAGAGTTTTACGATCAATTTAAAAAAGAGTTAAAAGTTGCAGAGGAGGAGATTGATAAAATTAAGATTGAAGATCAAGTTACCGATGAAGTTTGCGAAAAATGTGGCAAGTATATGGTGATTAAACATAGCAGGTATGGTAAATTTCTGGCATGTCCTGGGTATCCAGAATGTAAGAATACTAAACCAATATTAGATGAGTTGGGAGTGCCATGTCCAAATTGTGGAGGAGAAATTGTTAGAAGAAAATCTAAAAGAGGAAGGATATTTTATGGCTGCAGCAACTATCCTGAATGTAATTTTGTATCCTGGTATGAGCCTATTAAAGAAAAATGTCCTAATTGTAATGGAATTATGATAAAGAAAAAGTCTAAAAAAGGGATAATGATAAAATGTATTAATAAGGATTGTAATTATAGTAGAATCGATGGGAAGTAAAAATTACTGTACTTTTTGTTAATTATGTAGTAATCTATAATATAGATGATGAAATATTCTGAAAACTATAACAAAAGGATTAGCACATAATGGTGGGGTGTTAAACATGCTAAATGGGACAACGATTATAGCGGTGAGGAAAGATGGTCAAATTGCTATTGCTGGAGATGGACAAATAACCTTTGGAAATACTACAATTATGAAGAACACTGCAAAAAAGGTTAGAAAAATTTACAATGGTAATGTTATAATAGGTTTTGCTGGAGCAGTTGCTGATGCATTAACCTTGGGTGAGATATTAGAAGAAAAGCTAGAACAGTATAGTGGCAATTTAAAGAGAGCTGCAGTAGAATTAGCTAAGGATTGGCGAAGAGATAAGATGCTTAGGAAATTAGAGGCCCTATTGATAGCAGCAGATAAAGAGAATTTGCTTTTAGTGTCAGGAAATGGAGAGGTGATAGAACCTGAAGAGGGTATAGTTGCTATTGGTTCTGGTGGAAGTTTTGCGCTTGCTTCAGGGAAGGCCCTACTGAAATATGCTAATTTAACTGCTGAAGAGATAGCAAGAGAATCAATATTAATTGCATCATCAATTTGTGTATATACCAACGATAATGTTACTGTTGAAGTACTCTAAGGGGGAATATAGGATGAAAGATTTGACTCCTAAATCAATAGTGAAGGAATTGGATAAATATATAATAGGCCAAAAGGAAGCTAAAAAGGCTGTAGCTATTGCCCTTAGAAACAGGTATAGAAGGAGTTTGCTACCTGATGAGTTTAAGGATGAAGTAAAGCCTAAAAACATACTCATGATTGGGCCTACTGGAGTAGGAAAAACAGAAATTGCTCGACGCCTATCAAAATTGGTGGATATTCCTTTTGTAAAAGTTGAAGCAACCAAGTTTACAGAAGTAGGTTACGTTGGAAGAGATGTGGATTCCATGGTGAGGGATTTGGTTGAAGAATCTATTAGAATGATAAAGGCAAAGAAAATTGAACAAGTCTATGAAAAAAGTAAAGAATTAGCAAATGATAAAATAGTAGAAATCATGTTGCCTTTTCCTAGTCGGAAAAGGAGTAATAATCCAATCGAGATGTTATTTGGTACTGTAGAAGAAAAGGATCATTTAGTTGAAGAAGAAAATGAGAATGTAAAGATAAAGCGTAAAGAATTGAAGGAAAGATTGTTAAAAGGCGAATTAGATAATGAAATAATAGAAATTCAAGTAGAAGATACCCATAACTCAACTATAGAGTTATTTAGTGGGCTTGGAATGGAAGAATACAATATTAATATGGGAGATATTTTTGGAGATTTATTACCAAAGAAAATGAAGAAGAAAAAAGTAACTGTAAAAGAAGCAAAGAGGATAATAAGTAATCAAGAAGCCCAAAAATTGATAGATATGGATGAAGTTATTGAATTGGGGATTAAACAGGCAGAAGAAAATGGTATGATCTTCATAGATGAAATAGATAAGATCGCGGGTAAATCTTATAGCGGTGGCCCCGACGTATCTAGAGAAGGTGTTCAAAGGGATATACTACCGATAATCGAGGGTACTACCGTTATGACTAAATACGGCCCCGTTAAAACGGACCACATATTGTTTATTGCAGCAGGAGCTTTTCACGTGTCCAAGGTTGGGGATTTAATACCAGAAATACAAGGAAGATTTCCCATCAGAGTTGAGTTGGAAAGCTTGACAGAAGATAACTTCAAAGAGATTTTAGTCAAACCTAAAAATGCCATAACAAAGCAATATAAATATTTACTTGGGGCTGAAGGTATAAATTTAGAATTTACCGAGGATGCAATAGATGCAATAGCAAAGGTAGCATATATCTCCAATGAACAGACAGAAAACATAGGAGCAAGAAGATTGCAAACGGTAATGGAAAAGCTACTTGAAGATATTTCTTTTGAAGCACCAGATTTAGATGTGAAGGAAATAGTAATTGACAAAGATTATGTTAACAAAAAGTTAATGGCTTATATATACGAAAAAGATATATCAAAATATATATTATAGAGGAGGATATAGATGACTGAAAGTTTATTGCAAAAAACAAGAAGATTAAATAAAACACTGCAGAGTTCAGGTTCAAATCCCGTGTCATTTCAAGAATTAAGTAAGATACTAAGTGAGATTTTAGATGCTAATGTTTATATTGCAAGCAAGAAGGGAAAAGTACTAGGTTATGAATTGGCAACAGGTTTTGAATGCGATATTATACAGATGGAAGTAGTAAAGGAGAAAAGATTTCCTAAAAGTTATAACGATGAACTTCTAAGGGTGACGGAAACTAGAGAAAACGTTGAAGAAACCACTGAATGTGTATTCGATCAAACTTCTCATTGCGATTATCCAGATAAAATAGTGACTATCATACCTATCATTAGCGGTAGGGAACGACTGGGTACCCTTGTTCTGGCAAGGTTTGGTAGATTATTCACAGAAGATGATTTAGTATTGGCTGAATATAGTGCTACCATAGTGGGAATGGAAATACTTAGGTCTAAGACTGAGGAGATGGAAGAAGAATCAAGAAAAAGGGCTATGGTACAGATGGCTATTAGCACCTTATCCTACTCTGAATTGGAAGCAATGGAGCATATTTTTGAAGAGTTAGATGGAGAAGAAGGATTGCTAGTGGCAAGCAAAGTTGCTGACAGAGTGGGAATTACAAGGTCGGTAATAGTCAATGCTTTAAGAAAACTGGAATCTGCAGGAGTTATTGAATCTAGGTCCTTAGGTATGAAAGGGACCCATATTAGAATATTAAATGACAAATTGTTAGAAGAGCTTGATAAATTGAAAGAATAAAACAATCAAAAAGTAGTGGTATTATACCACTACTTTTTTTTATCTTTAGGTCTATATCTTTAGGCATATAGTAGGTCTATAGACACAATTAACATTTTATGCATTTTTTTACTATGAAAATGTTGATAATTATTGTATTATATAGATTAGTGGCATAGAAATACGAACTTTGTAAATTTGCATACAAATTAAGAAAAAAACATGGTAAATTGTTGAAATTTCTGGCCATATTTATTATGATTTAAGATAACGAGGTGATTTGATATGTATAAAGGTCTAGATACCAAAATTGAATTGTTTAATAAGGTGTTGGATGGCATTTGGCTTCGTGATAAGGTCATTAAACATAATATAGCTAATGCTAATACGCCTAATTACAAAAAGCTTACAGTGAGTTTTGAGGATAAATTGAGGGAAGCACTATCAAAAGATAATACTAAATTGGTAAAAACCCATGAAAAACATTTACCATCTCCTACCAGATTAACAGAAATACAACCAAGTATTGATGTTAATAGGAACCTTTCTTATAGGTTTGACAAAAACAATGTGAATATAGATACGGAGATGGCAGATTTAGCTAAGAATACAATAATGTATAATGCTGTAATTGATCAGCTAATAGGTGAGTTTGATAAAATTAAAAATGTGATCCAAGAAGGGGGTAAATAGGAATGGGTATGTTTGATTCTATCAATATTAGTGCATCTGCATTGACAGCAGAAAAGACCAGAATAGATATTATTAGCAAGAATATGGCAAATGTTAATACTACTAGAAGTACTGGTGGTATGCCTTACAGAAGACAAATGGTCGTGTTTGAAGAACAAAGGGGTTCTAATTTTGCTACATATTTAGAAAAGCATACCAACAAATTTGCTGGGAAAGGAGTAGAGATCAGTGAAATTGTAGAAGATACTACTCCCTATAAGTTAAAATACGATCCTGGTCATCCCGATGCTAATGAAGATGGTTATGTCATGTTACCAAATGTAGATATTATTACTGAAATGGTGGATATGATAGATGCACAAAGAGCATATGAAGCAAATATTACCGCTATAAATGGGACTAAGTCCATGTTGATGAAGGCATTAGAAATAGGCAGGAGGTAATTAAATGGAAGTAAGAACCATAAGGACCATAAACCAAATAGTTCCTAAAGAAGTTGAAGAAGGACTAAATAGAAAATCAAGTAAAGGAACCATTCAATTCAGTCAGTTGTTAGAAAGTGCATTAAATAGAGTTAATGAATTGCAAATAGAAAGCGATGAGTATAAGAAATTATTACTTACAGGGGATTTGGACAACCTTCACGATGTGACTATAGCAGCAGAAAAGGCTAATATATCGTTTCAGCTAACTTTGAGCATTAGAAATAAGATAATTGAAGCTTATCGCGAGATTATGAGAATGCAGATATAGGAAAATTAGCTGTAAGAAATGAGGTGTTAAGGTGGGGGAATCAATACAGCAAATTAGGAATCAATTAAATGAATATTGGCAACAATTGGATAAAAATAAAAAAATAAAGATGATTATCATAGGAATAATAGTTTTACTATCCATAGTAATACTTTCTATAGCTTTGACAAGGACCAAGTATGAAATACTCTATCAGGACCTATCTTTAAAGGATACTTCAGAAATAACTAAGAAGCTAGATGAACTTGGTGTTAAATGGAAGACACCTAAGGACAATACTACAACAATCTTAGTTCCAGCAGATATGAAGAATAAAATAAAAATTGAGTTAGCATCTTATGGGCTTCCAAAAGAAGGTTATACTTTTCAAGATGCTTTTGATGACAGTAGCTGGACCATGACTGATTATGATAAAAAGGAAAGAATGAAATTAGCCTTACAAAATGAGCTGTCTTCGACTATTTCTGAAATTGAAGGGATAAAGAAGGCGACTGTGTACATAAATGAAAAAGAAGATACAGGTTTCGTTTTGGATGGTAGTAATAAAGAAACAACTGCTTCTGTATTCATAGAGAAGAGTGATAACAATACTTTAACTGTAGAAACAGTTAAAGCTATACAGAACCTTGTAGCAGGATCTCTGAACATGGATCCAGAAAAGGTGCAAATCGTAGATAGTCAAGGCAGGCTGTTAACGGGAGAACAGGATGAAACTGAATTATTAATGACGGACCAGTTCAATATTAAGACAAGCTTAGAATATAAAATCAATGAGAGTATACGAAAATTCTTAGAAAATGTATTTGGTCCCGGAAATGTTGATGTTAGATCTAGCGTAAAGATCAATTTCGACAGCGAAAGCACTAAAATAGTAGAATTTAGTCCTCCTATAGAAGGTAGTGAAGAAGGACTGATTCGGAGCATGGAGGAAATAGAAGAGCATATGGTAGGTGGGGCTGCTGCAGGAACTCCAGGACTTGGGGGAAATACTCCTGATGATCGAATGATAGATGACGGTAGTGAAAGATATGACAAGAGGAGTAGCACTATTAATTATGAATTAAATGAAATCAATAAGGAAATCAGGAAAGCTCCTGGTCAAGTGGAGGATATAACTGTTGCAGTGTTAATTAACAGGGATGTTTTAATAGGTGGGAATTTTACACCTGAAATAGAAGAAGAAATTACAGAATTGATATATGCAGCTACTGGATTAGATACAAAGAATGTAGCTGTAAAGGCAGAAAGCTTTAGATCTCATGAAACTGAAAGGGTTGTTGATGCAAAAGAAATTAACTGGATAATCGTTGGTTTGGCCTTATTTGCAGCAGCATTTGCATTAGGTTTTGTAGTCTATAGGAGAAGAAAGCTCAGAGAATTAGAGGAATTAGAGGAAATGGAAAGTCAATTAGAGGAAGTAAGAGCTATAGAGGAAGAGGTAGAAGATTTAGAATTTGCAACTGAGGAATCAAAGATGAAAGAGCAGATAAATAGGTTTGTCGAGAAAAAACCAGATGCTGTGGCACAGTTATTGAGAACATGGTTAAATGAATAGGAGCGAGTTATTATGGCAAGGAGACAATTTACTGGAAAAGAAAAAGCTGCAATATTATTAATAGCCTTAGGACCTGAAAAATCAGCGGAGATTTTTAAACATTTGAATGAGGATGAAATTGAAGAGTTAACTTTACAAATAGCCAATATGCGTTTGGTCTCAGCTGAAGAAAAACAACAGGTAATAGAAGATTTCTATCAGATGGCTTTAGCACAAGAATATATTTCAGAAGGTGGAATTAATTACGCTAAAGAAATCCTTGAAAGAGCTTTAGGTAATGATAAGGCTGTAGATATTATAACTAGACTTACTTCTTCTTTACATGTTAGGCCCTTTGAGTTTATTAGAAAAGCTGATCCTAATCAGTTATTAAACTATATACAAAACGAACATCCGCAAACTATTGCGTTAATCCTTTCTTATTTACAGCCTAGCCAGGCAGCTCAGGTATTGGCAAGCCTTACCCCTGAAAAGCAGGCGGAAGTAACCATGAGAATTGCCACCATGGATAGGACATCACCTGAGATTATAAAGGAAATTGAAAAGGTATTGGAAACTAAGTTTTCCGGAATACTATCTCAGGATTTTACTTCTACTGGTGGAATTCAAGCAGTAGTAGATATATTAAATTCTGCTGATAGGGGAACTGAGAAATTCATTATGGAAGAATTAGATATAATGGATGCTGAACTAAGCGAAGAGATAAGAAGGAGAATGTTCGTATTTGAGGATATTGTTTCATTGGATAATAGAAGTATTCAAAGAATTATCAGAGAAATTGATAATACTCAATGGGCTATTGCATTGAAAGGTGCAAGTGAAGAAGTTAAGGAAGTTGTGTTTGCCAATATGAGTAAGAGATTGTCTGAGATGATAAAAGAAGATATCGAATTTATGGGACCAGTACGTATTAGAGACATTGAAGAAGCACAACAAAATATAGTAAATGTTATAAGAAAGCTTGAAGAAGATGGAGAAATTATCACTCCTAGAGGAGGAGATGAAATTATTGTCTAATATCATTAAATCTTTCAGAGTTATTGAAAGCAATATTGAAATAAAGAAGGAACCTAAGGTTGAACAATATCAAGAATTGATTGAAAAATTACTTGAAGATGCCAAGGAAAAAGCTAAAGACATAATTCTTGAAGCGGAAAAAGAAGCAAATGCTATTATAGAAGCTGCTAATAGAGAATATGAGCATAAGCTAAATTCTGCATATAAAAAGGCAAAGGAAATCCTTGAAGACTCGAGAAAAGAAGGGTATGAGTTAGGTTGTGAAACAGGATTTAAAAAAGGATATGAAGAAGGATATGATCAAGGATATTCAGAAGGGAAAGAGGATTCAAGGAAACTAATAGAAGAGGCATTAAATATTAAAAAGGATTATATTGAAACCAGAAATAGATCATTAAAAGAATTGGAAGAAGAGTTAATCGAGTTGGTAATAACAATATATGAAAAGGTATTATATAAAAAAGTGGATGAAGATGAAGATTTAATTATTTCTCTAATAGCTAAAGGGATTGATAATTTGGAAATCTCTGAAAAACTAACGATTATTGTTTCTAAGGATGATTACGAGACAGTTCAAAAGTCAAAGGACCTTATATTAGCCAAGGCAAGCTTGGTTGAGGATTTAGAAATAAGGGTTAATAGCAACATGAAAAAAGGAGATTGTATATTGGAAACTTCTAAAGGAAGTGTAGATGTTAGTATGGGTGAACAACTTAAGGAAGTAAAAGATCTATTAATTTCAATATTAAGCGATGAGTGATGAGAATGTTAGAAAGTATTGATTTACAAAAATATATCAGGTCGATAAATGAAAAAAGATTTATTAAGTTTACAGGGAAGATTACAAAGGTGACAGGATTAACTATAGAATCCAATGGCCCCATTGCCACTATAGGTGAATTATGTAATATTTACCCCCATGATAATAAGGAGCCTATTCCTGCTGAAGTAGTTGGTTTTAAAGATGACCATATACTACTGATGCCTCTAGGCGATATGGAGGGAATTGCTTCAGGTAGCAAAGTAGTGGCAACAGGAAAATCCCTTAGAGTAAGTGTAGGGGAGGAATTAGTAGGCAGAGTATTAGATGGATTAGGTAATCCAATCGATGGAAAAGGGCCAATAAAAACTGAAAAAACCTATCCTGTTTCCAATTTTCCCCCTAGTCCTTTGGAGAGAAAACTGGTAGAAGATCCCTTGCCTTTAGGAATAAAAGCAATTGATGGTTTAATTACCTGTGGTAAGGGACAAAGAATAGGTATTTTTGCAGGTAGTGGGGTTGGCAAAAGTACTTTAATGGGAATGGTGTCTAGAAATAGTTCTGCTGATATCAATGTAATTGGATTAATAGGTGAAAGAGGTAGAGAAGTTCGAGAGTTTTTAAAAAAGGACTTAAAGGAAGAGGGGTTAAAAAAATCAGTAGTAGTGGTAGTTACTTCAGATCAACCAGCATTAATTAGGGTAAAGGGTGCTTTAGTTACCACTGCAATTGCTGAATATTTTAGGGATCAGGGTAAAGACGTATTATTATTAATGGATTCTGTTACAAGATTTGCCATGGCGCAAAGGGAGATTGGACTAGCCATAGGAGAACCACCTGTAACTAGGGGGTTTACTCCTTCTGTATTTGCTGTTTTACCAAAATTATTGGAGAGAGCTGGAACATCATCAAAGGGGACTATAACTGGCTTATATACGGTATTAGTGGATGGAGATGATTTAAACGAACCTGTTACCGATGCAGTTAGAGGTATTTTAGATGGGCATATAGTTCTTTCCAGAAAACTAGCAAATCAAAACCATTATCCAGCCATCGATGTATTAGCTAGTGTGAGCAGGGTAATGCCCAGTATAGTAGAAGTTAAACATTTAAAGCTTGCTAATTCAATTAAGAATATAATGGCAGTTTATAGAGAATCAGAGGACCTAATAAATATTGGAGCTTATAAAAGGGGTACTAATGTGAAGCTAGATAAAGCCATAGATGTGAAAGAGTCTATCGATGAATTTTTAACTCAGGCAACTCAAGAAACATTTTCTTTCGATAGTACTATATCAATCATGGAAGAAATTGACGCTAAAATTAATGAATCATAGTGGGGGTAGGTAAGGGATGAAATTCAATTTCAAATTAGAAAGGGTACTAAACTATAAAAGGACTGTAGAAGATTTAAAGAAAAATCAATATGGTTTTGTAAAGCAAAAGTTGAATAGAGAAGAAAACAAGTTAGATGGCTTTATGGAACGGAAGAAAGCAATAATTAATGAGAAAGATTCATCGATAGTTAAGACTAAGGTGGGAAATTTAGTAATGTACAATAATTACATAAAAGATATAAATAGAAGAATTGAGGAACAGAAGAAGGTTGTTGCTCAAGTTCAAGAGGAATTGGAAAAATCAAAAGAAGAAATGATTAATGCTGTAAAGGAAAAAAAGATTTTTGAAAAATTAAAAGAAAACAAATATGAAGAGTATTTATATCAAGTTAAAAAAGAAGAAGAAAAATTAAACGATACAATAGTAAATTTTAAGATAAGTACCCGACAGTAGGGGGAGAAGCGATGGAGAATGTAGAAGTTATAAAAAATAAAAAAGGTAAAGCAAAAAGGTTTATTATAGCCATTTTAATCATTATTCCTATTTTAGTATTAAGCTTATTATATTTTAATAATAAAACTTTTAAGTTGAAGGTCAATAGTCTGTTGGCAAAGGTGCCAGGAGGAGTTGGAGACTATTTTCGCACTACACCAACTGAGTTGGAAAGAGAAGATAAGAAGGTTTATCTAGCTGATTATTATCTTTCATTAGACCCAGTTAATGCAGCGGACAAGCTATATATTATAAAAAAAGATGATGAAAAATTATATAGTGAAATCATTAGATTAATGAATTCCAATTCTCCTACAAAAACCAGTGAAATAATAAAAAATATTAGAAATTTAGAACTTAGAAAGGATTTACTATTTTCCATTTATGATGAAATTCAGGAGGAAAAGGCAAATCAATTTTTAAATGAAGTAAGTAGATTAGAAAGCCAAGACTTGTTGATTACCATTAATGAAATAAAGAACAGATATGAAAGAGAAGCGGATTTTAAGGAAACATTACCCCAGATGCTTAGTCAGATGAACGAAGATAGATTGACAGATATACTCTTTTATATAGACGACTCTCTGAGAGAGGAACTTTTAAACAAGTTTAATATTGATTTAAGAACTAAACTGGACAATAAGTTATCAACTAAGAAATTTAAACGAAATAATTTAATGGATTTAGCTCATTTATATGAAGTAAAACCATTAGAAGAAGTTTTAGAGGAGATTGGAAATAGTGATAAGTATTCTTTTGAAGAATTAGGAACTATCTATAAGAATTTATCCATTATTAAATCTGCTGAAATTTTTTCTGAAATAGAAGATGACAGCTTTAAAGAACAGTTATTTGCTGCAATTAGGAAAGAAGAGGAGTTAGTAGGTGAAGAGAATTCTATTACCAATGATATTAGCAGAGCTATCCAGTTTTTAACTGAGTATAATAAAAAGATAGATGATTTAGTAAAACTTTATAATAGAATGAGTCCTGATAAAGCAGCAAAGGTTGTTGAAAAGATGTTGGCAAATGAAAATACAGTAACTGCCTTAGAGATAAATTCAGAACCAATATATGAAATTTCCGATGCAACCATAATAGTCGATGTATTATCCAGGATGAATAACAAAAACTTATCCAGTATTATGGATAATATGAACACTGAAAATGCTTCTAAGCTAACTCAACTGTTAGCTAAACCATAAAAACAAGCAAAAAAGGAGGTGAAAAATTGTTAAATCTAGCTATTGAAACCAAGAATTTAGATAATTTTCAAAACAATCCTATTCAACCTAAAAAGAAGGATACAGTAAAAGAAAAGGACTTTGCACAAGTTTTAGAAAAAGAAAAGATTAAGTCAGAAAACAAGGCAGTAAGCGATGGGAAAGAAGTCACATCATCCATGAAGAATATTGTTAAAATCAACCATTCGGACGAGGAAGAATTTGTAGAAGATACGCTTTTAGAGTCACCAATGGATGAAGATAATTACCTTATTAATCTTCTTCATGGGCTAGCGTTAAATCTCGATTTGTTAACTAATGACTACGACAAGACTAAAGTAGGAGTTATAGAAGATATGCTTCAAGAAATTGCTGACGTAATTGCAGAAATTGACCTTTCTGAAAATGTTATAGTGCCCTTTGAAAGCTACGAAGAATTAATTGAAGTAACCAATGCGTTGGATGATTTGATTTTATACGCTAGGAATAAGAATCTAATAGAAGATGGTATTATACCTGAAGAACTCGTGGAAATGGAATCTAATTTGGATTCAATAAAGGCAATGATAGAGGAAATAGGATCTAAATTCAAGAATGAAGATAAGCAAACTGAAGAACATTTATTGGAGATTGAGGATGACAGCAGTCTTACTCTACCAAAGGAAAACAGAACAGAGAATACTAGTTTATTGGAACCTAAACAAGATAGTAAGACAAATATTAAAAAAGCTGAAAATGATCCAGAAGTAGTTATTGCAGACAATGAAGAAATCGATGAAGAAGATGTGGAATTTAAAATACCTTATCAAATTGAGGATAAGGTTATGACAAAAACTGTTCCCCGCCAGAATGTTAAAGAATTTGAAGCAATTGACAAGAAACAGGTTTTTGATCAAATAATTGAAAAAGCAAGGTTAATAGTAGATGAAAACAAGCAGGAAATACGCATTAAACTTAAGCCTGATGTATTGGGGGAACTGGTATTAAAAATGGAAATAGAAGATAAGGCCATACTTGCAAAGATAATGGTGGACAACTACAGGACAAAGGAATTAATTGAAACCAACTTATTCCTCTTAAAAGAGGAAATGAGAGAAAATGGATTAGAAATTAAGACCTTTGAAGTCTTCGTAGGGACTAACGAGGATTTTCAAAAAGATTTTAAACGGGAGTTTTACTTTAATCAAAAGCCATCCAAGGTTAAAATTCGCAATAGTGGTTCAAATGAACTCAAAAAGTATGAAGAAAAAGTGTTCCGCAAAAATCAAGTGGATTATCATGAAGGCCAGCTAAATCTGTTGGCATAGGAGGTGGAGATTTGAAAGTAAATAACTACGATGACCTAGAATATATTTATAGGTTTGATGATAAAAAGAATAATGAAAAGGATAATAAAACTACAAACAGAACTAACAACGATTTGGATAAAACTGCCTTTTTAAGACTGTTGACTACCCAACTGGCTAATCAGGACCCATTAAATCCAATTGAGGATAGGGAATTTATCGCTCAACTAGCCCAATTTACAGCGCTAGAACAGATGCAAAATTTAAATAAGACCGTGGAAACCTTGGGAGGAGAACTATTAGATTCAATTGAAATGCTAAATGTAAATCAGATACAAGCTAATATTCAACTGTTAAAGGAAGTTACAAACATTAGAAAGGCCATGGAAAGCTATTTTGGGATAGAACCAGATCCAGGAAAAATTGATAAGTTAGAATTGAAAATAAAAGTTGAAATGGTTAAGAGATTAAAGGAAGATAATTTCACGAAAGAGTCCTGGGCTGTACTCCAAGAAGCTATCAATATGGCTATAGAAGTAATTGAAAATGAAGAGGCAACCGATTCAGAAATAGAAAATGCGTACAGGAAACTATTAGCAGCTGTAGAAGGTTTAGAAGGAAAAGAATCGAAGTAGATGAAATTAAGATTTTTTCTTAAAGACAGGGATGATGTATATGGATAATTTTAAAATTAGAAGACTGGAAAACCAGTTAATAAACTCAGCTAAACCCGTTGAGAGGAAAAGCAATCTTTCAAATAAGAGTTTTGAGTCAATATTACAACAGATTCAAAATAGGGATTATGAAATAAAATTTTCAAAACATGCTATAAATAGGATGGATCATAGGGATATGACTCTAAGCAAAGAGGAACTTCAGAGGTTAAAGACGGGTTTTAATAAAGCTGAAGAAAAAGGTGTTAAAGATGCTTTAATCCTTATGGGAGATAAGGCTTTTATCGCCAGCATCAAGAATAAAACTATAATTACAACTGTATACAAAGAGCAATTAAAAGATAATGTATTTACTAATATAGATGGGGCAGTTATAGTATAGCTGGACCTTTATAGGAGGCTATATATATCCGACTGATAGAGGATATATCTGCCCTAATAAGGGGAGGTAATAATTATGTTGCGTTCTATGTACTCAGGAGTATCGGGATTAAGAGTACACCAAAATAAGATGGATGTAATAGGTAATAATATTGCCAATGTAAATACTGTTGGTTATAAGAGAAGTACAATGACTTTCCAAGAAGTATTTAGTCAAGTTATACGAGGTGCTAGTGCTCCTCAAGGAGGAAGGGGAGGGACAAATCCTCAACAAATAGGATTAGGAGTAAGTATTGGCTCTATAAACACAATTCATACAAAGGGTGCAGCTTTAAGGACTGATAATCCTGAAGATTTAATGATAGACGGAGAAGGGTTCTTTGTAGTATCTGATGATGAAAATTTCGAGAATAGATTCTATACTAGAGCAGGAAATTTTACGTTGGATAAGGATGGGAATTTGGTCACTGCTGATGGATATAAGGTATTAGGATATCTTGTTGATGAGAATGGAGATATTACTAATCAAGTAGGAGCAATTAGAGTTAATAGGTCAGAAACAGTAGCAGCAACTGCAACAGAGAATATTCAGTTTAGGGGTAATTTAGATTCAAGATTAAAAGAAGATGATAAGCATGAAGTTGACACTATAATCAAAGATAGCCTTGGAAATTCTTATACTGTGACTTTTAATTTCCAAAAAGGTGCATCAGAAGCAGATGGTACAACTTGGGTTTTAAGTGTAAGTAGAATAACTGATCAGGCTACTGGTAATTATTTTGAGCCGGGTAGCACTAATATTTTTGATGGTGATGCTACTGGAAATAGTTTAAATATAAAATTCGACAAAAATGGCAAAATAGTTTCTATTGGAAATTCTTCGTTAAATGATTTGGATAAAGTTTTGCTTAATCTAGAAACTCTATCTTTTAATAAAGACAAAAATAATGGTGACATCAATCCACCAGTACTTCCTGCAGGGTTATTTGGCACAGGTGGAAATGGCCAGATTGTCATTTTTGATGGAGAAGATAGCAAGATTGCAAGTAATTTAACTCAATATGCAAATGATATGGATGCTAAGCCCTATGCCTTAGATGGCAATTCTTCAGGCAAGCTGGATGGTTATGCTATTGATAGTAGTGGTGTTGTGGTAGGTATATTTAGTAATGGAGAAAGAAAGTCTTTAGGACAAATTATGTTGGCTAAATTTGACAATCCAATGGGATTGCAAAAAGCAGGTAATAACTTTTTTGTTGATACTAGAAATTCTGGAGAACCTCAATATGGAAGGGCGGGTAGCGGTGGTTTTGGAGCCATAGCTCCAGGCACTTTAGAGGCATCTAATGTGGATTTAGCTCTGGAATTTACAGAAATGATTACAACCCAGAGAGGATTCCAAGCAAATTCTAGGATAATTACCACTTCAGATGAAATGCTTCAAGAATTGGTAAATATTAAGAGATAATTAAAGGGTCTTAGGAAGGGGAAGATTTTCTCCTTCCTAAGGAAATGAAGGTGGGGTATAGATGATTAGAGTAAAAAGGTTAAATGGAAAGGAATTCGTTGTTAACAGCGACTTAATCCAATTTGTAGAGGAAACTCCAGACACGGTTATTACATTGACAACAGGACAGAAGATAGTTGTGTCCGAATCAATAGATGAGATTATCGATAATGTAATTAAATATAAGGCAATGATATTAAAATATAAAAGCGCTGAAGAGAAAGAGGTGTAGCAATTGGATATATCAACTATAATAGGCCTCATTTTAGGTGCGATCTTTTTAGTGTGGGGTATAATGGAATCAGGCTTAATAAGTTCCTACTGGGATTTTGCATCGGTGATGATCACCCTTGGAGGAACCTTTGCATCTACTTTGGCAAGCTATCCTATGAAAAATTTTTTAAATACAGTAAATGTTGTCAAAAAGGCTTTCGTTTATAAAGAAGTATTTCCAGACGAAGTTATAGGTGAAATAATTAATCTGGCAAATATTGCCAGAAAGGAAGGTCTATTAGCTTTAGAAGAATATGCTGAAGATTTACAGGATGATTTTCTAAAGAAGGGGATAATGTTAATTGTTGATGGAACAGATCCTGAATTAGTTAGAAACATTTTGGAAACTGAATTAACTTTTTTAGAGGAAAGGCATACAGAAGGGCAAAGTATATTTGAAACTATGGCATCTTTTGCTCCTGCATTTGGTATGATTGGGACTTTGATAGGGTTGATTAATATGCTTAGAACTATAGATGATACCAGCAGCATAGGTCCAAATATGTCTGTAGCACTAGTAACTACCTTTTATGGCTCTGTGTTAGCGAATGCCGTATTTTTACCTCTAGCAAATAAGTTGAAAGTTAGGAGTAAATCTGAGATATTGGTAAAAGAGCTGATGGTTGAAGGGTTATTGTCAATCCAAGCTGGAGAAAACCCAAGGATTATTGAAGAAAAATTGAAGACTTTTATTCCGCCAGATGCAAGAGTAAATTATAAGCAAAAACTTGAGAGAGAGGGAGCATAATGAGTAGAAGAAGAAGGCGAAGAACAGAGTCGGGTAGTACTGGCAATTGGCTTACTACATATAGTGATATGGTAACATTATTATTATGCTTCTTTGTATTGTTGTTTGCCTTTTCAGAAGTTGATGCCCAAAAATTTCGAAGTATATTGAGTAGTTTTAGGGGAGGCACAGGAGTATTTGACGGTGGTACCTCATTAGAATTGTTGGATTTTGAAACTGCAGAACAGGATGAAATGAAAAGAGAATTAGAAGAACTAAAAGAGCTATTAGAGGAATATGCAGGCGAAAATGGCCTGGGACCTGAGATAACATTATCCATCGAAGAGCGAGGCTTAGTTATCCGCTTCATGGACAAGGTGTTGTTCGATTCGGGAAAGGCAGATTTAAAGCCTGAATCAATTCAAATTTTAGATTCCATTGGCGACATATTAAATAGTGAAGAGTTTAAAGAAAAATTGATCAAAGTAGAGGGGCATACCGATACGGACCCAATAATCTACTCTTCAAAGTTTCCAACCAATTGGGAATTGTCAGCAATTAGAGCTACTAATGTACTAAGATATCTAGTTGAAGAAAAAGGCATTGATGGCAATAGAATATCCTCTTCAGGATATAGCTACCATAGGCCTATTGCACCAAATGATACTCCTGAAAATAAACAGAAGAACAGAAGAGTAGACATTGTTATTTTAAAATCTATTTATGAAGATATGGAACCGAAGTAGAAGGGAATGAGATGAGTTATGAATAATAAAACTATTATTTTATTAATCGTTTTAATATTGGTAATTGTACTTGCAGTTTTAGGCATTGTGTTGGGAATTACTTATTATAGAGGTAATACTCAGCATACTTCCAAATCAATGGAAACTTATAGTTTTACATTAGAGGAAATGTATTGCAATATCAAGGAGAGTAAGAGAATACTGAGAGCAGTAATAACTATTGAAGCAAATAATGAAAGCACCATAAAGAATTTACAGGAAAAAGAATTTTTAATCAGAGATGATATTAATAAAATTATAAGAAGCAAAACAGAAGAGGATCTTGAAGGAAAGGAAGGACAAATTTCTTTGCAAGATGAAATAAAGAATAGTTTAATAAACCTATTTAATGATAGTTCAATAACCAATATTTATTTTAACGAATTGATTATTCAATGATAGAGGAGGTAGAGGCGGTTGGCGGAAATATTATCTCAATCTGAAATTGATGCCCTACTTCACGCACTGAGCTCTGGAGAGGTTGATGTTCAGGATATTAAGGAAGTAGAAAGTTCAAAGAAAATAAGAAAATATGATTTCAAAAATCCACAAAAGATTGCGAAAGATCAATTACGAACCCTTGAGATGATTCACGAGAACTATGGAAGACTTTTTCAAACTTTTTTATCTGGATATTTGAGAGCTCCAGTAAGGGTCTCCATCTTAAGTGTAGATCAATTTGCATATAGTGAGTTTAGCAATGCTATAACTAATCCTGCTTTTTTAACTGTAATTGATTTCCATCCATTAAGTGGGCAAATACTGATAGATATATCTACCAATGTTGTGTTTTCAATGATTGATAGACTTCTAGGAGGCGATGGCACTAAAGAACAGGAATTAAGAGCTTTTACAGAAATTGAACTTACCCTCTTACAAAGTTTAATGAAAAGGTCTATGCCGCTAATAAAAGAAGCTTGGAGCAACGTCATTGATTTAAAGCCTAGTTTAGATAAAATTGAGGTGAATCCACAATTTGCACAAATAGTACCTCATAATGAAACCATAGCTTTAATAACTATGAATATTGAAATTGGAACAGTGGAAGGAATGTTAAATATATGTATTCCCTATTTGGCAATAGAACCTATTTTAGATAAACTTAGCACTAGATTTTGGTTTTCAACTACTCAAAAAGAATTAACAGAAGAAGAATTGAAAATTATTAAGAAAAGGATGCTCGAAACTAAAGTTCCAGTTGTTGCGGAATTAGGTTCAACTTTAGTTGATATAAGGGATATATTAAATCTTCAAATAGGGGATGTTATAAAACTGGATACTTCCATAGAGGATAAAGTTAAAATCAGAATTGGTTCAAATATTAAATTCTATGGCAGTATTGGTAAATCTAGGAATAAGATGGCCATAAAAATTTCAAATGTTGCAAAGGATGGTGAAGATTAAAATGGATAAGGACATACTTTCCCAAGAAGAGATAGATCTACTTTTAAAAGGTGATAGTAACTTAGAGGGTAATCTGGATGAAAACTTTGAAGATGATGGAGTCATTACAGACATTGAAAGGGATGCAATTGGGGAAATTGGGAATATCAGCATGGGTACTGCTGCCACTACGTTATCTACTTTGCTTAATAGAAAAGTCACTATTACAACTCCAAAGGTGGAAGTGACCACAGCAGGGGAGTTATCTAACGAATATCCCATTCCTTTTGTTGCTGTAGATGTAAAATATAAAGAGGGGTTTGAAGGTTCTAATATATTAATTATACATGTTGATGATGTAAAGATAATTACTGATATTATGATGGGAAAGGAAGAAATTGATACAAGTAGAGAGTTAACGGAGATGGATTTAAGTGCAATTTCTGAAGTTATGAATCAAATGATGGGTTCTTCTGCAACTTCTTTGTCGGAAATCTTTTCAAAGAAGATAGATATTGAACCTCCAAAATCTTATGAAATTACTTTTAGCGAAGGAAGAAAAAAGTTAGACGTATTAAAAACTTCTGATCCGATTATAAAAGTATCTTTTAGAATGGTTGTAAAGGATCTAATTGATA
The DNA here is from genome assembly GCF_900106765.1 of Tepidimicrobium xylanilyticum. Taxonomy (NCBI): domain Bacteria; kingdom Bacillati; phylum Bacillota; class Tissierellia; order Tissierellales; family Tepidimicrobiaceae; genus Tepidimicrobium; species Tepidimicrobium xylanilyticum. Next base: position 69,948 of record NZ_FNNG01000006.1, on the reverse strand, counting down.
GTGAGATCATGCAATTAATACCTCTTGAATTTGGACAAGGAATGGTAGAAAACCTTATGGGTACTCCTCAAAGAGAGGTTATAGATAGCATAGATAGAAGGGAGGAAACTAAATTAGTAGAAGAAATTTCTTCGAAAAAAATGGATATGGCTACTTCAAACGGAATAAAACAAAAAACTGCAAGAATTGACAAAATGAGCGAAAATAAAGATGAAGAGCACGTGATAATTAAAAAACCAGAGTTTGAGACTTTTGACGGCAGTGATGATGTCAGCTATAATGAATCTATAGATTTAATAGGCGATATTCCTGTTGAATTAACGGTTGAATTAGGTAAAGCTATCAAGAAAATTAGCGAAATATTGGAATATGGACCAGGTACCGTCATAGAATTGGATAAATTGGTTGGAGAGCCGTTGGAGATATATGCAAATGGGAAGTTTATTGCAAAAGGTGAAGTTGTAGTTATAGACGATAATTTTGGTGTAAGGATCACTGATATACAGAATAGATATGGACATTAATATTGTTAATATTAAAGGGGGAATTGATATGGCGAAGGGTATATTAATAGTTGATGATGCATCGTTTATGAGAATGATGATTAAAGACATTCTTACAAAAAATGGATTTGAGGTAGTTGGAGAAGCTGAGAATGGTGCAATTGCCGTTGAAAAGTACAAAGAACTGAATCCAGAACTGGTAATTATGGATATCACTATGCCAGAGATGGATGGAATTCAAGCTGTAAAGGAAATAATAAATATTAACCCAAATGCAAAAATAATCATGTGTTCAGCAATGGGGCAGCAGGCCATGGTTATTGAGGCAATACAAGCTGGAGCGAAGGATTTTATAGTTAAACCCTTCCAGCATGAGAGGGTAGTAGAAGCTGTAAAGAAGGCTTTGAGGTAATATGAATAAATATGCGTTTTTACTAAATGCTGTTTTAATAAGTCCATTATTAACTTCGAATAATTATCCCTTAGCTATGGAGGATGAGAGTCTTGGTAAAGCTTTATTTAGACTAGCTTTCTATATATTCATAGTCGTATTTGTAATAATTGTTGCTGTTTATGGGACAAGGTTCCTTGCAAAAAGTACAAAGAAATTTATTAATAGCAAATATATTAAAATAATTGATAGCTTAAATGTAGGTGTTAATTTAAAAATTGTGATAGTTCAAATTAATAATTTTATATACATTCTGGCTATAACAAGCAATAATATACAGTTGATAGATAAAATTGCTGAAGACCAATTTCAAAAGGATATAAGTTTTGAAGAACATTTAGAAGCATATACTGATATCTATTTTAGAAGCGATAAGTTTTTTGATCGAATACAGTGGGGTATATTAAAGAAGCTGAGTGGATTAAGCAAAGATATAGATGAGGAAGAAGGTTGCAATGAAAAGGACGATTAGAATAACTTTAATTATAGCTATAATAATTATAATGGGCGGAGTTTCCTATGCAGAACCAGATATATCAATAATGGAAAGGCTAGTAGGTAGCCAATCAGGAGATTATGTATTCTCTTTACAAATATTGTTCCTGTTAACAGTGCTTACACTAGCCCCATCTATTTTAATTATGATGACTAGTTTTACTAGGTTAATAATAGTGTTATCTTTCATAAGGAATGCATTGGGACTCCAGCAAACACCTCCAAATCAAGTTATAATTGGGCTTGCTCTATTTTTAACATTTTTTATCATGGCCCCTATAGGAGCCCAGATTAATGAAGAGGCAATCCAGCCTTATTTAAGAGAAGAAATTAATCAAGAAATTGCTTTGGAAAGAGCTATGGAACCTATTAGGGAATTTATGTTTAGGCAGACTAGAGATAAGGATCTAGGATTATTTTTAAACATAAGGAATATGGAGAATGTTAATGATATTAAGGATGTCCCAAATCATGTTTTAATACCAGCTTTTATAATAAGTGAATTAAAGACTGCATTCCAAATAGGATTTGTTATATACATACCATTCCTTGTAATAGATATGGTCGTATCCAGTACTTTAATGTCTATGGGTATGATGATGTTGCCGCCGGTAATTATTTCATTGCCTTTTAAAATACTATTATTTGTTCTAGTTGATGGTTGGAACTTAATAGTGAGGTCGTTAGTGCTTGGTTTTAGATAGGGGTGATAAAGTGAATCAAGGGGATGTGCTGAAATTAGCTCAGGATGCTATAAGGACAGCTTTAATGATGTCTGCTCCAATGTTGATTTTTAGTTTAACAGTAGGATTGCTCGTAAGCATTTTTCAAGCTGTAACTCAGATACAGGAAGCTACTTTGGCATTTGTGCCCAAAATAGTAGCCGTACTTATATCGATTATAATATTTGGTCCATGGGTAATGAAAGTAATTACTCAATTTACAACAAATTTGATTAGTAATATAAATCTATATATACAATAGCTAGGTGTTTAATATGGATGAAGTTTTTAACTTATTACTAAATCAATTTGAAATTTTCCTATTAGTTTTTGTTAGAACCTCAGGGATTTTCATTGTATCTCCGTTTTTTAGCACACAAAATACCCCAAATACATTAAGAGTGGGTTTTGCTTTTATTTTATCTGTACTATTAGCTTTAAGCTTAGACTTTGATTCTAGCATTGTAGAAAATGGCTATATTCTATTAATATTTAAGGAATTGGTTGTCGGAATGATTATAGGCTTTATAAGCTATAGTTTTTTTTCAACTTTTTATATAATGGGCCAGCTTGTTGATATGAAGATTGGATTTGGTATGGTGCATGTTATAGACCCTCAGCACAGGGTGCAAGTACCTTTAATGGGGAATTTTTACTACATACTATCCTTTTTGTTATTTATGTCAATTAATGGTCACCATTCTATTATTAATAGTTTGGTTGATAGTTATAAATTCATCCCCATTGGAGAGTTTTCTCCTATTGCAGAAGATGGATTTTTTTTAATCGACATATTGTCAAAAGTTTTTAACATAGGTTTTAAATTGAGTTTGCCAATAGTTGTTACAATTCTGTTAATAGATGTACTATTAGGTATTTTGGCTAGAACTATACCTCAGATGAATGTTTTTGTAGTAGGTCTACCTTTAAAAATTTTAATTGGATTGGTAGTAATAGGGTTATCTTTGTCTATATTTTATTCTATTTCACCAACTATTTTTGATAGCGCAATTAAGGAAATATATAATTTTCTAAACTTATTTTAATAAAGGTTGATATTATGAATTACACCTTGGATTTACAGCTATTTGCAAATGGAGAAAAAACTGAAAAAGCAACTCCTAAAAAGCGTAGGGAAGCAAGAGAAGAAGGACAAGTTTTACAGAGTAGAGAGGTAACTGCTACCTTTATACTTTTGATTTCCTTTTTAGGAATAAAGATTTTTGGAAAGTATTTCTTAAGTTATATGCTTAAATTTATAAAGGATATTTACGAAGGGATAGAAAATGTAGACCAAATATTTTATGAGAATAATTTAATGATAAATTTTGTTAAAGTTATTTCTGCTTTTGCAATATTGGTTGGTCCTATTACATTCATATCCTTTATTGCTGGGCTAGTGATTAATTATCTGCAAATAGGTTTTTTGTTTACTACTAAACCGTTGAAAATCAATTTAAACAGGCTTAATCCTGCAGAAGGTTTAAAAAGACTTTTTTCTAAAAGATCTTTAGTTGAATTAGTAAAATCCATATTGAAGATAGTCTTAATTGGATATATAGCATATTCTTATATTAATAAGAATATGTTGAAAATAATCAATTTACCTAAATTTGAACTTCTTTCATTTCTAAGCAATTTTTCTAGTTTATTATTTGGTTTTTCCATAAGAATAGTGGGAGCCTTGGTAATTATATCGATAGCGGACTATTTTTTTCAATGGAGAGAATATGAAAAGAATTTGATGATGACAAAGCAAGAAGTTAAAGAAGAATTTAAACAAACAGAGGGAGATCCATTAATCAAGTCTAAAATTAGAGAGAAACAAAGAAAAATTGCGATGTCAAGGATGATGCAAGATGTACCAAAGGCCGATGTAATTATTACTAACCCTACTCATATAGCTGTTGCTATCGAATACGATAGGAATCTTTATGAGGCTCCTTATGTTTTAGCTAAAGGAATGGATGTAGTGGCTGAAAATATTAAGAAGGTTGGGGAAGAACATTCTATTCCGATAGTTGAAAATAAGCCTCTAGCTCGAGCTTTATATGAAACAGTTGAAATTGGCGATTTGATACCAGAAGAATTGTACGAAGCGGTAGCAGAAGTGCTGGCATATGTATATAGTTTAAAGGATGAGTTTAGGAGGAAAGACGATGAAATTTGGTGATATTGTAGTCGCTTTGGGTATTATTGGAATTGTCTTAATAATTATTATACCAATACCAAGTGGTTTATTAAGTGTATTATTAACAATTAATATTGCTTTGTCATTACTAATTCTGTTGATATCAATGTATACAAAAGACGTGCTAGAAATTTCTATTTTCCCATCTTTGCTTTTAATTGCTACAATTTTTAGACTGGCTTTAAATATTTCTACCACACGAAGCATTTTAACTGAAGCGAATGCAGGTGCTGTTGTTGAGACTTTCGGTAAATTTGTGGTACAGAATAATTTAGTTGTTGGTTTTGTAATATTTCTTATAATAGTTGTTATCCAATTTATTGTAATAACTAAAGGTGCTGAAAGGGTAGCTGAAGTATCAGCAAGGTTTACTTTGGATGCTATGCCAGGTAAGCAAATGGCTATTGATGCTGATTTGAATTCTGGTCTAATTACGGAACAAGAAGCTCGAAAAAGGAGAAGAGATATACAAAGATATGCAGATTTTTATGGAGCTATGGATGGTGCTACAAAGTTCGTTAAAGGGGATGCAATAGCAGGGATATTAATAACTATAATTAATGTAATTGGAGGATTGCTAACAGGTATTCTTTCAGGAATGAAATTGAATGAGGCATTACAAACCTATATATTATTAACTGTTGGAGATGGATTAGTTAGTCAAATTCCCGCCTTGTTAGTTTCTACAGCTACAGGATTAGTTGTAACAAGAGCAGCTTCTGAATCGAACTTAGGACAAGATTTAATTGACCAGTTGTTTAAAAACAATTCAAAAATTTTATTTGTTGTTGGTGGGGTATTAATATTTCTAGGGATTACCACTACATTACCATTCTTTACTTATTTATTACTGGGATCTATCTTCATTTCTATGGGATATGTAATGAATAAAGGCGCTAAAGAGGAAAATGAGGAGCCAGTAGAAGAAATTTCAGAAGCAGAAGAGTTAAGAAAACCAGAAAATGTGTTAGAGCTTTTGAAAGTAGATGATATTGAACTTGAATTAGGTTATGGATTGATTCCATTAGCAGATGTAAATCAAGGAGGAGACCTATTAGACAGGATTGTAATGATTAGAAGGCAAATAGCTATGGAATTAGGATTAATAGTTCCTATAGTTCGGTTGAGAGATAATATTCAACTTAATCCAAATGAATACATCATAAAGATAAAAGGGGTTCAGGTATCTAAAGGAGAAGTTTATTTTGATCATTATTTGGCAATGGACCCTGGTACAGCTGAAGGGGAAATAGAGGGAATTGAAACTGTTGAACCTGCCTTTGGATTACCAGCTAAATGGATAAGTGAAAGTGAACGAGAAAAAGCGGAAATTTTCGGATATACTGTTGTTGATCCTCCTTCAGTGATTGCTACTCATCTGACAGAAGTTATAAAAGAAAGAGCTTTTGAATTAATTGGTAGGCAGGATGTAAAAATGCTAATTGATAATGTTAGGGAAGAATATCCTGCTGTAGTGGAAGAAATTGTGCCTAAAGTACTTTCATTAGGAGAAGTTCAAAAAGTACTATCTAACCTATTGAAAGAACAGATAAGTATAAGGGATATGGTGACAATCTTAGAAACCTTAGCTGATTATGGAAATGTAACAAGAGATGTAGATTTATTAACTGAATATGTTAGACAGAGGTTATCTGGGTATATAACTAATAAATATGTTGAAAATAGCACTTTAAATGTAATAACCTTAGATAGTGAAGTCGAAGATATAATTATGAAGTCCATAAATAAAACAGAAACCGGCTCCTATTTAACTTTGGAGCCAAATATAGCTCAAAGAATACTAAACAATACATTAAAAGCAGTACAAAGGCTTACCTCTGTTGGACAACAACCTATAATTTTAACTGCTCCGATAGTGAGATTATATTTTAAACGATTAACAGAACAGATGACTCGAGATTTAATTGTTTTATCATATAATGAAATTGAACCTTCAGTAGAAGTTCAATCCGTTGGGATGGTGAACTTATAATGAAAATAAAAAGGTATGTTGGATATACCACCCACGAAGCTATGAGTAAGTTGAAAAAGGATCTTGGTTCTGAGGCTGTTATTTTAAGTACTAGAACCATAAAGCAAAAAGGCCTTTTTGGCTTTTTAAAAAAACCAATGGTGGAGATAACTGCCGCCTATGAAAAGAAAGATTTAAACAGCGAATTATTTGATGAAAAACTTAAAAAAATTAATAGCGAATTATATCTATTGAAAAATATGGTGTTGCAGATTACTTCTGAAGCAAATATTAAGCCACCAGCTCTTCCTAAAGAGCTGGATAACTTTAAAACTAAGCTAATTGAAAATGGGGTAGATTATAAAATTGCTACTACAATTCTAGAGAGATTGAACAAGCAGATTAATATTAATGATAAGAGCGATAACACAATCAAGAGTATCTTAAAAGAAACTTTAATGGAATATATTGGTTTAATTGAACCTTTGAATATGGATGATTTAAATCAGAAATTTATATTCTTCTTGGGACCTACAGGGGTAGGAAAAACGACTACATTAGCAAAAATTGCAGCTAAATTAGTAATGGAAGGAAAATATAACATAGGATTAATTACAACTGATACTTATAGAGTAGCAGCCGTGGAACAGTTAAAAGTATATTCAGATATTTTACAATTACCTTTAAAGGTAATATATAGCGAAGAGGATATGTATAAATCTTTAGTAAACTTTAGGGATAAGGATGTTTTACTCGTTGATACAGCTGGAAGAAATCATAAGGAAATAAAAGATGATGATATTATTTTTAAATTGATAAATTCAATCAAGAATAAAGAGATTTTTCTGGTATTAAGCTGTACTACAGAATATGGTGTATTGAAATCTATAATTGAGCAATATAGTTTTATTCCAGACTATAAAATAATTTTTACTAAGGTTGACGAATGTGAGAATTTTGGAAATATATTAAATGCAAAATTGTTGACCAATAAGCCACTTTCTTATATTACAACAGGTCAAAATGTACCTGATGATATTGAGATATTAAACAGAGAAAAGATAGCGAATAGCCTAATTGGGGAGATTTAAATGAAAGACCAAGCAGAAAGATTAAGGCAAATAATGAAAAACAAGGATGAACTGAATAAAAGTATTAGCAATAAAGCCAAGGTATTAGCAGTAACAAGTGGTAAGGGGGGCGTTGGTAAAACCAATTTTGCACTCAACTTAGCCATATCCATTAAACGATTAGGCCATAAAGTATTAGTCTTAGATGCAGATTTAGGATTAGCAAATGTGGAAATATTGAGTGGTACTAATGTAAAATTTACAATATTTGACTTTATAATAGGGGAAAAAAGTATTAATGAAATAATTGCCACAGGTCCTGAAGGAATTAAATTGATTTCTGGTGGATCTGGTTTGGAAGGATTATCCGTTATGGATGAAAATAATATTAACAGATTAATAAAGGAATTAGAAGGCTTAGAATCATCAACAGATTTTATTATAATAGATACAGGTGCAGGCATATCGGGAGTAGTGACCAATTTTGTAATGGCAGCAGATGAAGTTATAATTATAACTACTCCAGATCCAACTGCTGTAATGGATGCATATACTATGATTAAGACTTTGGTAAACAATGGTTATAATGGTAGGATAAATGTAGTTGCTAATATTGTAAACAACAAAAAAGAGGCTATTTCCACATTTAATAGATTGAACTTGGTTGCCGATAATTTTTTAAAAATCAAACTTAATTTTTTAGGATATTTGGAAAGAAACACTGCAGTAGACAACGCTGTAAAAAAACAGATACCTTTTTTATTATCCAATCCTAAGTCGTCCATATCAAAAAAAATTAATGTTATGGCTTTGAAATTTGTTGAATCCAATAATGATATTAAGGATAATAGTTTTACTGGTAGATTAAAAAAATTACTTGTTAGGAGAGGCGGTTTATAGCATGTACAATGAGAAGGATGAACTAATGATTGGCCATAAGATTAATATTGGCAGAGGTTCATCGAAGACTAAAAAGACTTATCCTAGCCAAATATTAGATATTTTAGATGACGACATTTTTGTAGTAAGTGGACCGATGTATAAAAGAGGTGTAGTTTTACTACATAAGGGTGAAATAATTGAGGTTAGCTATATGGTAGAGAATAAAGGAAAATATTACTTTAAAGCCAAAGTATTGGAAAGGTGTGATAAAAGGATTTATAAAATTAAATTGAAAAAGGTTTCAGATATTAAACGAGTACAACTAAGGAATTATTATCGATTTGATTTAGATTTGCCGGTTGAAAAAGATTTTGCTATCGAAATAGATGGCAAAAAAGAAGTAATTACTGAAAATTGTAGGACGAAAAATATTAGCGGTGGAGGGCTAAAGCTTTATTCTAATTTTCATCACAGAATTGGGGATAGAGTAGTTTGTAGTTTTTATATCAATAACCACAAAATTGTTATAAAGGGTGAAGTTGTAAGAATTGAGGAAGTTGATGTTTTTTATTATAAATACGGATTAGGCATTAAGTTTATTGGTTTAAAGGAAAAAGATAGGGACAGAATTATAAGGTTTATTTTTCAAAAAGAAAGAGAATTAAAGAAAAAAGGATTGATATAAGTGGTTAAGGTATTAATAGTAGACGATTCTTTGTTTGCTAGGAAAATATTAACTGATATATTGAATAGCGATAAAGATATAGAAGTAGTAGGAGTAGCCAAAAATGGAAAAGAAGCTTTAGAAAAAATCCCCATTTTAAAGCCCGATTTAGTAACCCTTGATGTAGTCATGCCCATTATGGATGGCATTGTTACGCTGGAAAGAATAGTGGATAAATATGATATACCGGTCATTATGGTTAGCGATCTAACACAAGAAGGTGCAACACTAACGTTAGAAGCGTTAGACAAGGGTGCAATTGATTTTATACCTAAGCCTAAAAATATATTTAGCTTAAATAATGAAACTATAAAAACTCAGATTATCGATAAAATTAAGATTTCGGCTCAATGCAATGTTCATGTTAAACCCGTTATAAAAGAACCTAAAAGTATTCCTGAAAGGGCTGCTTTAACAGGGAAAACATCTAAAGATGGTTTTGATTATATAATAGCCATAGGGAGTTCAACTGGGGGTCCTAAAGCTTTACAACAAGTTTTGCCATTAATACCTAAGAATATCAATGGATCAATAGTTGTAGTACAACATATGCCTCCCAAATTTACAAAATCCCTTGCTCAGAGATTGAATGAAATTTCAAGTATCAATATAAAAGAAGGAGAAGAAGGTGAAGTATTAAAGAGGGGTCATTGTTATATAGCACCTGGGGATTTTCATATGGAAGTAGTGAAAAGGGGCAGTGAGTATGTTATTAGATTAAACAAGGACAGTCCTATTAAAGGTTTAAGACCTTCAGTAGATGTGTTAATGGATTCAGTAGCCCGTTTAGATAGTATAAGAAAGATTGGTGTAATCTTGACAGGAATGGGGTCGGATGGTTCAAAAGGTATTGTGTCTATAAAGCAATCTAATGGTTTTACTATTGCACAAGATGAGAAGACCTCTGTAATATTTGGAATGCCTAAATCTGCTATTAATACTAATCATGTAGATAAAGTTGTACCATTAGATGAAATAGCTTATGAGATAACTAGGAAAGTGGAGGTGTTATGATGGATTTCGACATAAATCAATATATTAATTTATTCGTTGAAGAGGGAAAGGAACATTTGCAAAATATGAATGATGCACTATTAGCCTTAGAGAAGGACAGAAATAATGAGTCATTAGTAAATGAAATTTTTAGAATAGCCCATACTCTAAAGGGTATGGCAGGTACTATGGGATTTATCAACATGGCCAACTTAACCCATGAGATGGAAAATGTTTTGGATGGTATTAGAAATAAGCAAACAGTATTGTCAGAGGAAGTTATAGATATTATTTTTGAGTGTTTTGATGTCTTGGATAATTCGGTAAATCATATAGCTAAAACTGGCAAAGAAGAAGAGGAAAATTATAGCTTTCTTATTGGAAAGCTAAGAAATGTTTTAGATAAGAATGGGATTGAGGGTGATAATCTACCCAATGACAGGAAACAAGAAATTCATATTAATGAATACGTTACAAATATAATAAGTGCAGCTAAGGAAAAGGGATTAAGTGCCTATAACATAGAAATAGAATTGAGTCCTAGTTGTATGTTAAAATCTGCTAGAGCTTTTATTATAATTAATACTTTAGAATCAATGGGAGAAATAATATACTCTAATCCCGCTATTGAGGAAATTGAAGATGAAAAATTTGACTTAAGCTTTAGTTTAATCGTTATTTCTGAGGCAAGCGAAGAAAAGATAAAAGAAAGCTTGGAAAAAATATCAGAAATAGAAAACATTACCATCAACCATTTGGAGCAGGCATTTAAGGAACAATTGGAATATTTAGAAGAAGCAAGCACTCCTGGTTCCAATTTAAAAGATAGTTCTATAGATACAGAAAAATCTAAAGTTTTTGAAAGGCAAAGCAAGGTTGGAAAAACAGTTAGGGTTGACATAGATAGATTGGATAATTTAATGAATTTAGTAAGTGAATTAATAATTATTAAAACTAGGATGGATGATTTAAGCGGTATATCCAACAGGGAAAACATGACAGAGGCAATTGAGTATCTAGAAAGGATTACAACTAGTTTACATGATGCAGTAATGAAGGTGCGAATGGTACCCATTGAGAGAGTTTTTAATAGATTCCCTCGTATGGTAAGGGATTTATCAAAAGAATTGAATAAGGAAATAAATCTTCAAATGTTTGGTGAAGAAACTGAGGTAGACAGAACTGTAATAGATGAAATAGGGGATCCGTTAATTCATATTATACGAAATTCAATTGACCATGGGATTGAGACACCTGAGGAAAGGATAAGGTTAAACAAACCTAAGGAAGGAAATGTAATTTTAAAGGCTTATCCCGATGGTAATAGTGTTGTGATTGAAGTAATAGATGACGGAAAAGGAATTGATGTCCTTAAAGTAAAGAAAAAAGCTGTAGAAAAAAATCTTCTTACTGCTGAAGAAGCAGAGTTATTATCTGAAGATGATATATTATCTTTATTATTCCAACCAGGTTTTAGCACTTCTGATGAGATATCTGATATATCAGGACGAGGAGTAGGTCTTGATGTAGTGAAGAATAAAATCGAATCGATTAATGGCTCAGTTGAAGTAGAAACTCAAGAAAATGTAGGTACAAAGTTTATAATTAGAATACCATTGACTTTAGCAATTATACAAGCATTGCTTATTAAATTAAATGATGAAATATATGCTATACCATTAAGTTCTGTTACGGAAATAATCGATTTGCCTAGAAACAGCATTAGGAATGTTCAAGGACAGGATATTATCCTTTACAGAGGGAAAACCATCCCTATGGTTAGATTACATCAAATAATGGGATTGGAATTCAATAATTCGGATGAAGAATATTTGGTGGTAGTTGTAAGGAAGGGAGAAAAATTAGCTGCATTATTGGTGGATGATTTAATTGGTCAACAGGAAATTGTTATTAAGCCACTAGGCAAATATTTATCTAATATTAGATATATTTCTGGGGCAACTATATTAGGAAATGGGAACGTATCATTAATTTTGGATGTTAATTCTATGATTTAGGAATAGGAGGTGGCGTTATGTCTTCTAATATAGGCAGTAGGTATGTAGTATTTAAACTAAAAGAGGAATATTATGGAATACCAATAGAAAAAGTCATATCCATAGAAAAAATAGGAAGAATTACCCGAGTACCAAATGCACCTGATTATATTAATGGTGTCATCAATTTAAGAGGAGAGGTTATTCCTATTGTCAATTTAAGGAGAAAATTAGGGATAGATGAAAATGGTATAAATAAGAATTCAAGAATAATAGTAGTTAATGATGATGATATGGTTGTGGGGTTAATAGTGGACTTTTCTTCAGAGGTACTGGAGATAGATGGAGAAAGTATAGACAAGCCTCCTAAGATGGAAGATAATCAGCTATTAGATTATATCAGTGGAATTGGTAAAGTTCCAGATAGATTGGTTATACTATTGGATTTAGGGAAATTACTACTTAATTAAGGGAGAAGTAGGTATGGATATAGATAATTTAAACAATATGATGATAGATATCATGAAGGAAATTGGGAATATTGGTTCTGGCAATGCAGTAACTGCTTTAGCTAATATGTTGGATAAAAGGGTTGATATGACAGTTCCTAAAGTAAGGATTATGGAATTTAATGATGTAGCAGAAATACTAGGAGGAGAAGAAAATATAGTAGTAGGTATATATTTAGATTTAAATGTTGATATACATGGAAATATTATGTTCATATTGGATATGGAATCTGCCATTAATCTAACTAATATGCTTCTTAATAGGGAGGATAAGGAATTAGATGATATTGCTGTATCTGCCTTGTCTGAGATAGGCAATATATTAGCTTCTTCCTACGTCAATTCGTTAAGCGGTTTAACTGGGTTAAAGATAACCGTTTCTGTGCCTTCGTTAGCCATCGATATGGCAGGAGCAATTTTATCTGTTCCAGCTATTCAATTTGGCCTTGTAGCTGACCAAGTGCTTTTTATAGAAACCGTATTTAAAGAGGGAGAAAATTCCGTTCATGGGAATCTATTCTTATTACCAGATATAGATTCATTTGATAAAATACTTTCTAAATTAGGGGTTTTGTAAAATGAAAGCGATTAAAGTAGGTATGGCTGATTACAATGTAGTAAAGGCTCCTGGAATTTTAACAACGCTTGGTTTAGGATCTTGCGTAGGTATAGCTTTATATGACAAATACAATAAAATAGCTGGATTGGCACATGTTATGTTGCCATCTAGTAAAGAAATAAAAAATAACCAAAATAAGTCAAAATTTGTTGACACAGGTATTGAATTGCTTATAGAAAAGCTATTGAAGGAAGGAGCAAATATGGATAATTTAGTTGCAAAGATAGTTGGTGGTTCTCAGATGTTCTCCTTTAATGACAATAGTAGTATTTTAAGAATTGGGGAAAGGAATGTATTAGCTACAAGAGAGAAATTGAAGGAATTAAAGATTAGGATTTTGGCAGAAGATACTGGTGGAAACTATGGAAGAACTGTGGAATTGAATGCAGAAGATGGTTCTTTGCTAATAAAAACTATTGGTCATGGCATTAAAATAATCTGATTCCATAGGGAGGTTGTAGCTATTATGAAAAAAGATGAACTATGGAAAAGATATGCTAAGAACAGGGATAGAGCGACAAAGCAACAGCTAATAGAAACGTACATAGATCTAGTAAAAATAGTTGCTGGTAGAATGTATAATTTCTATGGAAGTAAGGTTGAGTATGAGGACCTAATTGGGTTTGGGATTATTGGTTTAATTGACAGCATAGAGCGATTTGATGTCAATAAGAATATAAAGTTTGAAACTTATGCTCAGATTAGGATTAAGGGAACCATCATAGACAATATAAGAAAACTTGACTGGATTCCAAGAAGTTTAAGGAAAAAATCAAAGGATATTCAAAATGCAATATTCCATCTTGAAAATAAGTTAGGAAGAAACCCAACTAACGAAGAGCTTTCAGAACATTTAGGTATACCTTTAGAGGAAGTGGAAGCTTGTCTTGCTGATATAACTAATTTCAATATGGCTTCTTTAGAAGATTTACTAATAAATAAGGGAGAGCAATATATAAAGGATAGTCAGAACCCAAATACCCCAGAAAGCATATTTGAAAAAAAGGAATTAATAGAAATACTAGGTAAGATAATCGATGAGTTACAGGAAAATGAGAAAATGGTTATTTCCCTTTACTATTACGAGGAATTAACTTATAAAGAAATAGGTCATATTATGGAACTGTCAGAATCAAGAATTTCTCAAATACACAGTAAAGCCATATTGAATATTAAAAATAAACTGATGAAATTAGGAATATATGAAAATTAAATAGGAGGCAGGAGCATGTATAAGATTTCTCCCAATATTATAATTGAAGTTTCTAGAGATGGACTGGAAGGCTATATTACGATAGTAGGCAAACCTCAGGATTATAGCGAAGAATTTACAGAAGGAATATATAGCGATGGAGAAATAGAAGGAATTATTGAAGAAGTGAAGAAGGTAATAAAAATTGGATTAGATGAAGATACATTGAAAAGGGCACTTTATGAAAGGTATTATAATACCAAGATATTAATCGCAGAAGGGTTCAAGCCAGTTAATGGAAAAGATGGGTACATAAAATATTTTTTTGATTTAGAAAAGAAAATTGCACCTAAAGTATTAGAAGATGGTACCGTCAATTATAGAGAATTAAATATAATAAATAATGTTAGTAAGGGAGACGTTTTGGCTGAATTAGTCCCACCTAAGGAAGGGAAAGATGGATTAAAGGTTACAGGTGAAACAATATCCTATAAAAAAGGAAAATCTCCCGTATTAAGATATGGGAAAAATGTTAGGTTGTTGGATAATGGAGTTACCCTTGTTGCAACGAAAGATGGACATGTAGAAATAAAGGGTGGGAAAATTGTAGTTTCAGATGTGTATGAAGTTGAAAATGTAGACAATACGGTAGGGAATATATATTTTAATGGTTCGGTTTTTGTTAAAGGCAATGTATATAATGGTTTTCAAATTAAAGCTGATGGAGATGTTGTTATAAACGGTTTAATTGAAGGGGCTTATGTGGAAAATGGGGGAGATGTAGTAGTTAAAAGAGGGATACAGGGACTTAACAAGTTAACTATCAAAACAGCAGGTCGAGTAACTACTAGGTTTATTGAAAATGCAATAATAAATTCTAAAATGACTATTACAGCAGAGGCCATTATGCATAGCCAAGTATTTACTAAAGAAGACATTACATTAATAGGTAAAAGAGGTCTCATTGTTGGAGGAGTTTGTAGGGCAGGAAAGAATATTCATGCTAAAACCATTGGATCCTCCATGGCTACTAAAACTATTTTGGAAGTAGGAACAGATCCTGAACTCAAGGATAAAAGCGAAAAATTGAAAAATGAAATTGAGCAATTGGAAGAGAATTTAGGAAAAATAATGAAATCATTGGAGTTAATGAATAAGTTGAAAAATATTAGATCGTTAAATAATGATCAAGCTGAAATGTACTCAAAACTCATTATGACTAAAGAGACATTGGAAGAAGATCTAAATAAACTGAAAGATGAATATGAGTTTATAAGAGTACAAATAGAAAGTATTTCGAGAGGAAAAATTAAAGTTGCAGATACTGTATATCCAGGAGTTAAGATTGTTATAGGTAATGGCACTATGACTGTTAGAGATGAGCTTAAAAGGTGTACTTTCTACAATGAAGGTGGAGAAATACGAATTGGTCCATATTGGGAGTGATTTTCATGTCCATTAGGTCCGTAGATTATGTTAACATAGTAACTAAATCTCAAGAAGTGTCGAAGATCAGACAAGTTGAACACGATAAGTTGCGAGTTCAAGTGGAACAGGGGATTGTACAACAGGAAAAGTTAAGGGAGACGAAAAGTAAAAGGGTATTAAATACAAATAAAAGTGAAGGTCTACGAATTGATGTTGATAAAAGAGATCAGTCTAGGGACAATTCTAGTGAAAGCAATAGAAAAAGAAAAAAAAGGGATAATAGTGGAACAGATAATAATAGTCAACTGGGCAATAAAGTAGATATTAAAATTTAGATGAGGATGATTAGATGGCTATTACATTGAATATATTAGGTATATTATTTATCTTAGCATCATTAATGGTTATCAACAGGACAGATAAAGGTGAAAAAGAGATTTATGAATCCATTGTATCAATGCATAGAGATGTAAAATATTATCATGGTATTATGGAGGATATTTTAACCAGCTTCGACGAGTTAATTGAAGAAAGCTTAGCTAAATTGGATAAGCTACAGTCTATAGATTATCAACAATTAGGACGTATAAAATCTAATGAAGTATGTGATATTCAGCTAGAAGAAAAGATGGCTAGAACCAATGATGGAGTAAAAATCCCTGATAAAAATGAAATTAGTTTCAGGGAATTGAGAAAAAAGATTCATCAATTAAATAGGGAAGGTTTATCCAAGGAAGAAATAGCTAAGACATTGAATAAAAGTGTCAGGGAAATTGAAGTGATATTAAAAATTTGGTCTGATATTTAATAAAAATATTAACTTGAAAATATTGATAAATAATTTCGTATATGTTATACTACTAACGTGATTACACACACTTTCTGATATTTGAAGTTGTGCCTTATAGGTCCTTTAAATAGATGAGGGAAGTGGAGGATTAAAACATGGAGGTGAATTAGATATGTCAGTTATTACAATGAAAAGTCTACTAGAAGCAGGAGTACACTTTGGACATCAAACTAGAAGATGGAATCCTAAGATGGCAGAGTACATTTTTACTGAAAGAAACGGAATTTATATCATCGACCTTCAAAAAACGGTTAAAATGGTTGAGATTGCATATGATTTCGTTAAAGAAGTAGCTGCCAATGGTGGAGAAATTCTTTTTGTTGGGACTAAAAAGCAAGCTCAGGAAGCTATTGAAACTGAAGCTAAAAGATGTGGCATGCATTACGTAAATCAAAGATGGCTTGGAGGAATGCTTACCAATTATAAAACCATCAGGAAGAGAATCGAGAGATTGCATGAATTAGGCAAAATGGAGGAAGAAGGGCTATTCGAAATATTGCCTAAGAAAGAAGTAATCCAATTGAAACATGAAAGAGAAAGACTTGAAAAGTTCTTAGGTGGTATAAAGAATATGGATAGAATTCCTGATGCTTTATTTGTTGTAGATCCTAGGAAGGAAAAGATTGCTGTAAACGAAGCAAAGATTTTAGGAATACCAGTTGTAGCAATAGTTGATACTAATTGTGATCCGGACGAAGTAGACTATGTAATTCCTGGAAACGACGATGCTATAAGAGCCGTTAAATTATTAACTGAAACTATGGCTAATGCTGTATTAGAGGGCAAACAGGGAGAACAAATAATAGATGTAGAAGAATAGGAAAGGGTAAGGGTTTAAAGGGTTATATTCCTTTACGCTCTTACCATTTTTAACAATAAAGGAGGGTTAGAATGAGTATAAGTGCTGCACAAGTAAAGGAACTAAGAGAGAGAACTGGAGCTGGAATGCTTGATTGTAAAAAAGCTTTAGAAGAGACTAATGGCGATATAGAAAAAGCTATAGTTTTATTAAGAGAAAAAGGATTGTCACAAGCTGCTAAAAAATCTGGAAGAATTGCAGCAGAAGGATTAATAGAAGCCTACATTCATGGTGGAAGAATAGGTGTTTTGATTGAAGTTAATTCGGAAACAGATTTTGTTGCAAAAACTGATGAATTTAAACAATTTGTAAAGGATATGGCTATGCAAGTAGCTGCATCAAGTCCTAAATATGTTAAGAAAGAAGATGTTCCTCAAGAAGAAATAGAAAAAGAAAGAGAAATACTAGTGCATCAAGCATTAAATGAAGGAAAACCAGAACATATAGCACAGAAAATAGTGGAAGGAAGACTAGAGAAGTTCTTCGAACAAGTATGTTTATTAGAACAGCCCTTCATTAGGGAGCCAAGCATGAAAGTTAAAGATTTATTAAATGAAAAAATAGCAAAGATAGGTGAAAACCTAGTAATTAGAAGATTTGTTCGATTTGAAGTTGGAGAAGGATTAGAAAAAAAAGAAGAGAACTTTGCCGAAGAAGTAGCAAAGCAATTAAAAATGTAATTAAATGGAGAACACTAGTTGTTCTCCATTTAAATAGGCAATCATTTTATTCATAAAATTTGGGAGGATATATATGGTAGAACCTGTTTACAAAAGAGTTGTACTAAAGTTAAGTGGAGAAGCACTGTCTGGTGGTAAAGGGTTTGGAATAGATATGGAAACTATCAATAGGATTTCTACAGAAATTAAGGAGTTAAGAAATCTTGGAGTAGAAGTAGCTATAGTAGTAGGTGGCGGGAATTTCTGGCGGGGTAGGTCTGCATCGAATATGGATAGAGCCACATCAGATTATATGGGTATGTTGGGTACAGTTATTAATGCACTTGCTCTTCAAGATGCTTTAGAAAATATTGGGGTCATTACAAGAGTGCAAACTGCCATTGAAATGAGACAAATTGCTGAACCATATATCAGAAGAAGAGCTATAAGACATTTGGAAAAAGGAAGAGTGGTTATTTTTGCAGCAGGCTCAGGCAATCCATATTTTTCTACTGACACAACTGCAGCTTTAAGAGCTGCTGAAATAGAAGCAGATGTTATATTATTAGCCAAAAAAGGGGTAGATGGCGTTTATGATTCTGACCCATATGTTAATGCTTCTGCTAAGAAGTTTGATGAATTGAGGTACATAGATATACTAAATATGGGTTTGGGAATTATGGACTCTACTGCAACATCTCTATGTATGGACAATGATATACCAATTATCGTATTTGGTATAGACAAACCAAATAACATAGTGGATGTGGTTTTGGGTAAAAAAATAGGCACTCATGTAAAGGAGGGGTAATATGTATTTAGACATTCATAAGGAATCTGAACAGAAAATGAAAAAAACCGTTGAAGTTTTCAAAGAAGAGCTAAAAAGTTTAAGAGCTGGAAGAGCTAATCCTGCATTATTAGACCAAATATCTATTGACTACTATGGAACTTTAACACCTCTAAAACAAGTAGCTAGCATTTCTGCTCCTGAACCTAGGTTGTTGGTGGTTCAACCATGGGACGCAAATCTTATACCGGTTATTGAAAAGGAAATACTCAAATCCGATCTAGGGTTAAACCCATCAAATGATGGTAAGCTAATAAGGCTTCCTATTCCATTGCTGACCGAAGAAAGAAGAAAAGAGTTAGTAAAGATTGTTAGGAAAAGTGCAGAAAATGCTAAGGTTTCCATAAGAAATATAAGAAGAGAAACAAATGATGCCATTAAAAAGATGGAAAAAGATAAGGAATTAAGTGAAGATGAACGGAAATTAGCAGAAAATGAGACCCAAAAGATTACAGATAAATATATTGAAGAAATCGATGAGCTTACGAGAAAAAAAGAGGAAGAGTTGTTAGAAATCTAAGCATTCCCCTTCTTGCAATAGAAGGGGTTTTTAATGATAGGAGGAATTTTCATGGAGAGGAACCCTGTTACAGAGCTTAGAGAAAAAATTGATATGGATAGATTGCCAAGTCATATTGCCATTATAATGGATGGTAATGGAAGATGGGCTAAAAAAAGACTTTTACCTAGGACAGCAGGCCATAGAGAGGGAATGAAAAGGGTAATTGATATAGTTCAAGTTGCCTCAGAATTAAATATAAAATATCTATCTCTCTATGCATTTTCAACGGAAAATTGGAAAAGACCAAAGGAAGAAATAGATGGATTGATGAAATTATTAGTTGAATATATAAGGATTGAATTAGACAGAATCCATAGGAATAACATTAAAATTCAAACCATGGGAGATTTATCAAAGATACCTGAGTTTGCTAGGAAGGAAATAAAAAGAGCAATAGATACTACCCAAAATAATACAAAAATGGTATTGAATATAGGGTTGAACTATGGTGGTAGAGATGAAATTATTCGGGGTATAAAGAGTTTGTTAGAAGATATTAGAATGGGTAAAATAAATATAGAAGAAGTGGATGAAGGTTCATTTAAGAATTACCTTTATACCAAAGATATTCCTGATCCAGATTTATTGATTAGACCAAGTGGTGAACTTAGAATTAGCAATTTCATGTTATATCAAATTGCTTATACCGAGTTCTGGTTTTCTGATATACTTTGGCCCGATTTTAAAGAAGAACATTTGTATATGGCAATAATTGATTATCAGAGAAGAAATAGAAGATTTGGAGGAATTTAGGTGAGAAATTTAATAATAAGAACTTTAAGTGGAACTGTATTAGTATTGCTAACCTTATCTATGCTCTATAAAGGTGGGTTTTATACATCCTTTTATATATTCATATTATCCCTTATTGGAATAAGAGAGTTTTATGCAGCTGTGAATAATAATGGTTTTAACCCTATCAAAGAGATAGGGTATATAAGTTGTATTGGTTTCCTTTTTAATTCATTAAATATTAAATGGATTACGTTGAAATCTATAAGTTTATTGATTATTATACCGACAATTTTTTCCCTTTATAGAAAGAAAGCCAATGTGAAAGATGTTATGATTACAATTCTTGGCATAATTTATATACCTTTTTTGTTTCAATATATTATACATTTAAGAGGAAGCTCTTATCTTTGGTTTGTTTTCATAATTGCATGGGGTACTGACACTTTTGCTTATTTAATAGGATTATTATTTGGAAAAACTAAATTATGTCCAAAGATTAGCCCAAAAAAGACTGTAGAAGGGGCCTTAGGAGGAATATTGGGTTCAATTTTTTTAACTATAATTTTTGTGAATTATTTTGATTTATCTTCAATGGGGAAATTTATATTGCTTTCTGTAATTGGGTCTGTTTTAGCTCAAATTGGAGATCTAACTGCTTCAAAAATTAAAAGGAAAACGGGCATAAAGGATTTTGGTTTTATTATGCCTGGTCATGGCGGTGTACTAGATAGATTTGATAGTATATTATTTATTGCACCATATGTATACTACATAGTTAATTATTTCATATAATGTTTAACAGGTGGTGATGTATATGGTAACGCTAGTAGCAGCAATTTTTGTATTTCTACTGGTAGTACTTTTTCATGAATTTGGTCATTTTATAATTGCAAAATTGGTTGGTATCAAGGTAAATGAGTTTTCAATTGGTATGGGGCCTAAAATTTTTCAAAGAGAAAAAAATGAAACAAAATACAGTATTAGGTTACTTCCTATTGGCGGATATGTGAGCATGGAAGGAGAAGATGAAAAGTCTAAAGACCCAAGAAGCTTTAATAATATGCCTGCCATATATAGGATTGCAGTAGTTGGAGCAGGAGCATTGATGAACTTTGTTTTGGCATTAATAGTTTTCTCCTTAGTTTCTTTTAGTGTAGGTATGCAAACAACTACAGTAGCAGAAACACTAGCTGGATCTCCAGCAGAAAAAGTGGGTATCAAAGCTGGAGATAAGATAGTCAGCATAAATGACGCAAAAATAAAAAACTGGGAATCCATAGTAAATGAAATAAGTAACTCTAGCCCAGATGAAGATATGACTATAGAAGTATTGCGTAATGGAGAAAGGATAGGTTTTGTTTTAAGACCGGAGATAAATAGTGAGAATAGGGTTTTGATAGGTATAACACCAGTTATTGATAAGGGATTGATTCCTGCTATAAAGGGTGGTATTCAAAAGACCATTTCAGCCCTTACACTTATGTTTGACTTCATTAAGATGGTATTTAAAGGGCAAGTAACCACTAAGGACCTGTCAGGTCCGGTAGGAGTAATATATACCATTGGAGAAGCTGCAAAATATGGAATTACAGACCTACTTTTTTTAACAGGTTTAATAAGTGTGAACCTAGGATTCTTCAACCTATTACCCATACCAGCTTTAGATGGAAGTAGAATAGTTATTTTATTCCTTGAAATAATAAGAGGAAAAGCTATTGATCCTGAAAAGGAAGGCTTTATACATTTTGTTGGATTTATAGCCTTGATTTTATTGATGCTAACTATTACCTATTCTGATATAACTAGAATAAATATGCTTAGAAGGTGATTATGTGGAAAGAAAAAAGACAAAAAAGATTATGGTTGGAGATGTTGCCATTGGAGGGGATAGTCCAATAACCGTCCAGTCTATGACCAATACTATCACAAAAGATATCAATGCAACTATTAAACAGATTAAGGAGTTGGAGGAAGCAGGTTGTAATATAATAAGATCTGCTATAACTGATTCTGATGATGCTAAAGCTATAAGAGAGATTAAAAAACATATAAATATTCCATTCATTGCAGATATTCAATATGATTATAGATTAGCAATTGAGGCTGTTAAAAATGGAGCTGATTGTTTAAGGATAAATCCAGGCAACATAGGCTCTGATATAAAAGTAAAAGAGGTAATAAGTGCTTGCAAAGAAAGAAAGATACCTATTCGCATAGGGGTTAATTCAGGCTCTATAAAGCAAGAATACTTAAATAAATACAATGGCGTCAACGCCAATTCTATGGTGGAAAGTGCCCTTGAACATGTAAGAATATTAGAAAGAATGGGCTATGACGAGATGAAAATATCTTTAAAGGCAAGTAATGTTCTTCTTACCATAGAAGCATATAAAAAAATATCTAAAATGGTTGATTATCCTCTGCATCTTGGAGTAACAGAAGCTGGACCTGTTTGGAATGGCACTATAAAATCAGCTATAGGTATGGGTAGCCTTCTTTCAATGGGGATTGGGGATACTATAAGGGTTTCACTAACTGGTTATCCTGTCGAAGAAGTAAGAGTAGGACGTGAGATTCTACGGTCCTTAGGCCTATTGCAAGAAGGGGTAGATATAATATCGTGTCCAACTTGTGGCAGAACAAGGATAGACCTTATTGAGCTGGTAAAAGAAGCTGAAGAAAGATTTAAGTTCATAAAGAAACCCTTAAAGGTTGCCATTATGGGATGTGCAGTAAATGGGCCAGGAGAAGCTAAAGAAGCTGATATAGGAATTGCAGGAGGAAAAGGTGAAGGTTTAATATTTAAAAAAGGAAAAGTTTACAGAAAGGTAAAAGAAGAGCTTTTATTGGATGAGTTGTTAAAGGAAATTGAGGACCTTTAATTCAATGTAAAGGGTGTTAATATGCTAGATAACAAACAGGTAGTAATTAGAATGTTGTTATCCATTTTATTGTCTGGCTTTATAGGCATTGATAGAGAGAGTACAAAAAAGCCTGCCGGTTTAAGAACTCATATTTTAGTTTCTTTAGGCTCTACATTAATTATGTTGTTGTCCATATACATGAATACCTATTATCATGATACTCCTAGCTATTATTCAGATAGGATTGCAGCACAAGTGATAAGTGGTATTGGTTTTTTAGGAGCTGGAACTATACTAAGAAGGGATACTGGGGCTGTAACTGGATTGACTACTGCTGCAAGTTTATGGGTAGTGGCTGCTATAGGCTTAGCTGTTGGAGCTGGTTTTTATATTGGTGCAATAATAGCCACTTTATTAGTAATGGTTACCCTTATGTCCTTTCATAGGTTTGGAAGAGGTTTACAGAGAAGATTTGTTCCATTTATTTCGTTAAGTATTTTGACAACAGATAAGCCAGGGCAAATTGGAAAAATAGGAAAGATTTTAGGAGAGTATGATTCTAGCATATTTAATATAGAAATTGAACATAAAGATGATAGATTAGTGAGAATAAACATAGATACAAGAATAAAAGATTCTAATATAAAATATGAAATACTTAATTCCCTTGCAAGTATAGATGGAATATTAGAAGTCTCCGAGGGCATTAAAAAGGGGGAATAGCTTAAAATGAGCAAGTCCAGTATACGATTGGCAGAAGTGTTGAAGAAGAATAACATACCAATAGATAGTGAACTAGATTCAATAATTATTGATAAGGTAAAAATAAACAGGGATTTAAATTTAGTTGAGATATTATTAATTTCTAATAACATTGTGGAAGAGAAAATTTTGGATAATATAACTTGTTTATTTAAAGAGAAGTTTGATGGGTTGCAGGTATCTCTTAAAATTGAGTATAAAATAGATAAAAAAAATGATGAAGTAATGGAAAAGTTTTGGAGTAATATATTATACTTAGTTGAAAAAGATCTACCCTCTAGTCGATCTTGGATTGACCAATTAGAATACAAAATAAATGATGAATCTATTATTATATATCCTTTAAATGGGGTAATAAGTTTTGCATTAATAAATAATGGGATAGATAATAAGATAAGGGATAAATTTAGAGAAGAACTCAAGTTAGATATTAATGTAATAATTGATGATTCCAAAATAGAGAATAATGGTGATAAGATAATAGAAAAAACCATTGATGAGGAGAAAAAGATTTCTATTGAAACTTTAAATAGCATTAATGAAAATAAAGATAAAAAAATAAAGAATGAAAAACCTGTTTCTAACGGGAATTATGTATTCGGGAGAAAAATTGATGATGAAATAATAAAAATTAAGGACATTACGTTGAATAGTGGAACTGCAGCAATATGTGGGGAGATATTTCAGCTAGAATATAAGGAAATTCGTGAGAATAGAATACTTGTTACATTTAATATTACAGACTTAACGGATTCTTTAACTGTAAAAGCCTTTTTAAATGATAAGCAATTTGAGGATTTTAAAGCCAATATCAAAAATGGACTGCATGTGAAAGCAATGGGCGATGTAGCATATGATAGCTATTCTAAATATCTAGTGTTAATGCTTAAAGCATTAAACCTTGTGGAGAAAGAAGAGAGAATGGATTTAGCTGAAGAAAAAAGAGTAGAATTGCATTTACATACTCAAATGAGCGCCATGGATGGAATTAGTAGTTTTAAAAAATTAGCTAAAAGGGCAAAAAAATGGGGTCATACTGCCATTGCTATTACCGATCATGGAGTCGTTCAAGGGTTTCCAGAAGCCATGGAGGCTAGCAGAGAATTAGGGATTAAAGTTTTGTATGGAGTAGAGGGATATTTAGTAAATGATAAAAAGCCCATAGTTTCCAATTACAGTAGAGAAAAAGTATACGATAGTTTTGTAGTATTTGATATTGAAACTACAGGTTTATCTTCAAGAAATGATATGATAACGGAAATAGGTGCCGTTAAAATTAAAAATGGGCAGATAGTTGATCGATTTAGTCAGCTGATAAATCCTGAAGTACCTATTCCCAGTAAAATTACAAATCTAACTGGGATTACTGATGAAATGGTAAAGGATAAACCTACCATAAAAGAGGTATTGCCTAGATTTTATGCTTTTATTGAGAATTCAGTCTTGGTTGCTCATAATGCTTCCTTCGATGTTTCCTTTATTAAAGAACAGTGTGCAAGATTAAACTTAACTTTTGATAACCCCATTTTTGATACATTGGAATTGTCAAGGGCATTATTTCCTGAGCTTAAAAGTCATAAACTTAATTTAGTAGCTAAACATTTAAATGTAAGCTTATTAAATCATCATAGGGCAGTAGATGATGCAAAAGCTACTGCAGAGATATTTATCAAATGTATGGAGATTTTAAAAAGTAGTGGGATTAATGGATTTGATGCGATCAACAGGCTAGTAGAGGGCAAGAATATTTCAAAAAATGAATCCTTTCATATTATCATATTGGTTAAGAATCTAACTGGCTTAAAGAATTTATACAAGTTAATATCTGAATCCCATTTAAATTATTTTTATAGGAGACCGAGAATACCTAAATTTTTACTCAAAACCTATAGGGAAGGGTTAATTTTAGGAAGTGCATGTGAAGCGGGTGAACTGTATAGAGCCATCATTAATAATAAAGACACAAATGAGTTAAAAGAGATAGTTGATTTTTACGATTACTTAGAAATTCAACCCATTGGTAATAATATGCATTTAGTTAGAAATGGTCTTGTGAAAGGAGTAGAAGAGTTAATTAGTATAAATAAAAAAATTGTAGAATTAGGGGAAAAATATAATAAGCCTGTAGTAGCTACGGGAGATGTGCATTTTTTAGACCCGGAGGATGAAGTTTTCCGAAGAATTTTAATGCATGGACAAGGGTACGATGATGCAGACTTTCAACCTCCTTTATATTTAAAAACTACTGATGAAATGTTAAAGGAGTTCGAATATTTAGGCAGTGAAAAAGCCAAGGAAGTAGTTGTTAAAAACCCAAATTTAATTGCTGATATGATAGATGAAATAGACCCCATTCCTAAAGGCACTTTTCCTCCTGTAATAGAAGGAAGTGATGAGGAATTAAGAAGGATAACCTATAAAAGGGCTATAGAAATCTATGGTAACCCATTGCCAAAGATAGTTAGGGATCGATTAGATAGGGAGTTAAATTCCATAATATCCAATGGATATGCAGTTATGTATATTATAGCACAAAAATTGGTATGGAAATCCTTGGAAGATGGTTACCTAGTAGGTTCAAGAGGTTCAGTAGGTTCTTCTTTTGTTGCTACCATGAGTGGAATTACTGAAGTTAATCCATTGGTACCCCATTATGTATGTCCTAATTGTAAATATAGCGAATTTATAGAAGATGGTTCAGTAGGTTCGGGAGTTGATTTACCTGATAAGGATTGTCCTGTATGTGGTACTAAATTGTTTAAGGATGGGCACGATATTCCCTTTGAGGTCTTTTTAGGCTTTGAGGGAGATAAAGAGCCAGATATAGATTTAAACTTTGCTGGAGAATATCAAGCCACTGCTCATAAATATACAGAAGAGCTATTTGGTGAAGGTTATGTTTTTAGAGCAGGAACTATTGGCACTATTGCAGATAAAACAGCATATGGTTTTGTAAAAAAATACTTTGAAGAAAAAGGATCAAATGTCCATCCTGCTGAAATAAATAGATTAGTACAAGGCTGTACTGGAGTGAAGCGTACATCGGGTCAACATCCTGGCGGGGTAATGATAGTACCAAGGAATAAAGAAATTTATGATTTTACTCCTATACAATATCCAGCTGATGATAAAAACTCTGGAGTAATAACAACCCATTTCGACTATCATTCTATAAGCGGTAGGATACTTAAATTGGATATTCTTGGACATGATGTTCCTACTATAATAAGGATGTTAGAAGAGATAACTGGAGTTAATCCAAGGAAAATTCCTTTAGATGATAGATTGACTATGGAACTTTTCACTAGTTCAAAACCTTTAAATATTAAAGATGAAAGTGTTAAATTAGAAGTTGGAACCTTGGGGATTCCTGAATTTGGTACTAAGTTTGTCAGGCAGATGTTAATTGATACAAGGCCTACTACGTTTGCTGAACTTGTTAGAATAAGCGGCTTATCTCATGGAACCGATGTTTGGTTAAATAATGCTCAGGATTTAGTTAGAAGTGGCATTGCTACTTTAAAGGAAGTAATTTCTACTAGAGACGATATTATGCTTTATTTAATCTATTCTGGCTTAGATAAAAAGAGGGCTTTCAAAATAATGGAGAATGTAAGAAAAGGTAAAGGTTTAACTCCAGAAGATGTAGAATATATGAGGAGTTTTAATATCCCAGAATGGTATATTGAATCCTGTAATAAGATCAAATATATGTTTCCTAAAGCTCATGCTGTGGCTTATGTAATGATGTCTTTTAGAATAGCTTATTTTAAAGTTCACTATCCCGAAGCTTTTTATGCTACCTATTTTACGACTAAAGCGCAAGATTTTGATGCAGAACTAGTATTAAAAGGCAAGGAAGCAGTGGCTGAAAAAATCAGAGAATTGGATAGTTTATCTAATCAAATGACAGCTAAGGAAAAGAATTTACTTACCGTTTTAGAAGTAGTTCAAGAAATGTATGCGAGAGGTTATAATTTTGAAAATGTAGATCTATATAAATCACATAGCAATCGTTTTTTAATAGGAGAAAAAGGAATAATTCCTCCTCTAGTAAGTTTAGAAGGAATTGGAGATACTGCAGCAAAGAGCATTGTAAAGGAAAGAGAAAATGGAGAATTTATGTCTATAGAAGACTTAGTTTCTAGAACTAAGGTAAGCAAGACAGTTGTGGAAGCCCTTAAAGCTCATGGTTGTTTAAATAATTTGCCTGAAAGCAACCAAATTAGCCTTTTTAATATTTGATTTTATTTCATATTATGTTATAATATTATTGACCAATATCAGAAGACAATAATGACTTTGATTGCTAATAGAGTGGGCTGACCCACTCTTATTTGTTTAATTTCTAATAGAGAACGATAGTATATTTATTTTGGTATTACAAAAAATAGGAATGATTTTGTGGAGGTGAGAATATGAGCAGAAAAAACATTATAAAAACTGTCAGAGAACACTGTGAACCCATTATTGAAGAATTAGGATACGATTTGGTAGATTTAGAATATGTAAAAGAAAATGGTAGAAACTTTTTGAGGTTTTACATAGGAAAACCCGAGGGTATAAGTATTGATGACTGTCAGAAGGTAAGCGAAGTGATTAGTGATAAATTGGATGAAATAGATCCTATTGAGAGCAGCTACTATTTGGAAGTTTCTTCCCCAGGCCTAGATAGACCATTAAAAACTGACAAAGACTTAAAGCGCAATATTGGTAGGAATGTAGAGATAAGTCTCTATAAAAACATTGATGGGAGGAAAAAGTTCTACGGTATATTATTAGGTTATACTGAAACTCATATAACAATAGAAGAGGAAAATGGAATTGAAAGAAATATTGAAAGAGAAGCTATTTCAAATATAAAATTGACTGTTGAATTTTAAGGGAGGTTTAATTAATGAATGCAGAGTTTATTGATGCCCTTGTGGAGATTGAAAAGGAAAAAGGGATCTCCAAAGACATCATTTTTGATGCTTTAGAGTCTGCTCTTATATCAAGTTATAAGAAGAACTTTGGATCATCTCAAAATGTTGAAGTGACAATTGATAGGAATACTGGAGAAGTTAAGGTATTTGCTAAAAAAACAGTAGTTGAAGAATTGGAAAATGAAACATTGGAGATTAGCTTAGAAGATGCTAAGGCAATTAATGAAAAATATCAGATTGGCGATGTGGTTAAAATAGAAGTGACCCCAAGAAATTTTGGAAGGATTGCTGCTCAGACTGCAAAACAGGTAGTAATACAAAGAATTAAGGATGCGGAAAGAGATGTTATATATGAAGAATTTATAAATAGAGAAAATGAAATAATAACTGGGATGGTACAGAGAATCAGTAAGAATAACGTATATATCGATTTAGGAAGGACTGAAGGGGTACTACTTCCCACAGAACAAATTGAGGGAGAAGTGTACAATCAAGGGGATAGGCTAAAATTATATATACTAGAAGTTAAGAAGACTACTAAAGGACCACAAATAATACTTTCTAGGTCCCATCCTGGATTGGTAAAAAGACTTTTTGAGTTGGAAGTCCCTGAAATCCACGAAGGCATCGTAGAGATATACGCCATATCAAGAGAAGCAGGTTCAAGGACTAAAATAGCGGTCTACTCAAAAGACCCTAATGTAGACCCTGTAGGGGCATGTGTTGGGTTTAAAGGTAGCAGGGTTAAAGCAATAGTTGAAGAATTAAACGGTGAGAAAATAGATATTATAGTTTGGAGTAAAAATATTGAGGAATTTATTGCTAATAGCTTAAGTCCCTCTAAAGTCCTAAAAGTAGAAATCAATGAAAGAGAGAAATCTGCATTGATTGTAGTTCCAGACTATCAGCTATCCTTGGCTATTGGCAAAGAAGGACAAAATGCTAGATTGGCTGCTAAGCTTACTAATTGGAAAATAGACATTAAAAGTGAAAGTCAATATAATGAAGAAACGAGATCTTGATATAAAGGGGTGGTAATTTGAGAAAGAAAAAAATACCATTGAGGAAATGCGTTGCTTGTAATGAAAATAAGCCAAAAAGAGAAATGATTAGGATTGTAAAGAATAAAGAAGGAGTTGTGGATGTAGATTTAACTGGTAGGATGAATGGCAGAGGTGCTTATATTTGTTATAATGTGGATTGTTTAAGTAAATCCAAAAAAGGTAAGAAATTGGATAGAGCTTTAGAAATAACAATACCCGAAGATGTTTATTCTAAAATAATGGAAGTAATAGAAGAAGCGTCAGAAGCTGATAAATAATGGTTATAGATTATCACCTATAATAAATGGGGGTGCATAGTTTGGTTAAGATAAGAGTTTATGAATTGGCAAAGGAACTTGGAATGACTAGTAAAGATTTAATGCAAAAGCTAAAAGATTTAGATATTAATATTAGCAGCCATATGAGTTCAATAGAAAATGAAGAAGCAGAGATGATAAAAGAGCTTTTTGAAGAGGAAAAGGAATCAAAAGTCAAAGACAGTAAACCAAGCAAGAAAAAGAGTAAGAAAAAAGTGAATAAAGAAAATAAGGGTAAAAAAGCTGAAGTAATACCACAAAAAGAGAAAGAAGAGAAAGAGGAAATTATAGAAATAGATGATACGATTATAGTAAAGGATTTGGCAGACAAAATGGGATTAAGTGTTACCCAGGTAATTAGCAAGTTGATTGGATTAGGTGTTATGGCAAACCAGAACCAATCCATCGATTTTGATACTGCTAGTATTGTTGGAGACGAGTTTGGATTTAAAATTGTTAAGAGCAATATAGAAGATGAAACGAGTATGGTAGAGGAGTTCCGTTTAGATTTTGAAGATGATCCAGAGGATTTAAAACCAAGACCACCTGTAGTTACAGTTATGGGACATGTAGACCATGGCAAAACTTCGTTATTAGATGCAATTAGAAAGACTTCAGTAACTTCACAAGAAGCAGGTGGGATAACACAACATATAGGGGCTTCAACGGTAAATATAGATGGTAATAAAATTGTTTTTTTGGATACACCAGGGCATGAAGCTTTCACTTCTATGAGAGCTAGAGGTGCACAAGTTACAGATATAGCAATTTTAGTCGTAGCAGCTGATGATGGAGTAATGCCTCAAACAGTAGAAGCTATAAACCATGCTAAAGCTGCGAATGTACCTATAATAGTAGCGGTTAACAAAATTGATAAACCTACAGCTAACGTGGATAGAATTAAACAAGAATTGGTAGAGCATGGATTGGTTCCAGAAGAGTGGGGAGGAGATACAATTTGTGTACCCGTTTCAGCATTGAAAAAAGAGGGTATAGATGAATTACTTGAGATGATTCTTTTAGTAGCAGAAATGCAGGAATTAAAAGCCAATCCAAATAGAAATGCTGTAGGGACTGTTATTGAAGCCCAGTTAGATAAGGGAAGGGGTCCAGTTGCAACAGTATTAGTGCAAAAGGGTACATTAAAAGTAGGGGATATGGTGGTATCTGGAAGTGCATATGGAAGAGTTAGAGCAATGTTTGATGATAAAGGAAAGAGGGTTAAAAAAGCAGGTCCATCCATGCCAGTTGCCATATTGGGATTATCGGAAGTGCCTTTATCTGGTGACTTGTTATATGCAGCTGATGATGAGAAAACTGTTAAAGAATATGCTGAAAGAAACAAAGAGCTTGCACGGGAAGAACAACTGAAGTCTTCACAAAAGGTATCTTTAGATGACCTGTTTGAAAGAATTCAATTAGGAGAAATAAAAGATTTAAATATAATTATAAAAACTGATGTTAGAGGAACAATAGATGCTATAAGACAATCATTAGAAAAATTGGAAACTGATGAGGTAAAGATCAATATAATTCATGGAGGGGTTGGAGGTATTACTGAAAGCGATATAATGTTAGCTTCAGCATCAAATGCTATTATCATTGGATTTAACGTTAGACCCACATTGAATGCTCTAGATATAGCAAAAAGAGAGAAGGTAGATGTAAGAACATATAGAGTTATTTACGATGCAATAGAGGACATAAAATCGGCTATTAAAGGGATGTTAGAGCCTCAGTACGAAGAGGAAGTTATAGGCAGAGCTGAAATAAGAGCAGTATTTAAGGTGCCAAATGTAGGGAATGTAGCAGGAATCTACGTACAGCAAGGCAAAATTACAAGAAGTAGCAGCATTCGTCTATTGAGAAATGATGTAGTAGTTTATGAAGGAAAAGTTTCATCTTTAAAACGATTTAAAGACGACGTTAGGGAGATAAGCTCAGGTTATGAGGGTGGCTTAGGATTAGAAAATTACAATGATATAAAAGAAGGTGACATTTTAGAAGCCTATATAATGAAAGAAGTGGAAAGATAAGAGGTGTGATCTCATGAATCCTAAAAGATTGAATAGAATTTCAGAAGAAATTAAAAAGGTTGTTTCAGAGCTAATATCTAGAGAAATAAAGGACCCAAGAGTTAATCCTATGACTAGTATAGTCGATGTAAAGGTGACTAACGATTTGAGTTATGCAAATATTTATGTCAGTGTTCTTGGTGATAAAGAAGCTAAAAATGATACTATAACAGGGCTTAATAATGCAAAAGGTTTCATCAGAAAAGAGATGGGAAGAAGGATAGATTTAAGACATGTTCCAGAAATCAACTTTCATCTAGATGAATCGATAGAACAAGGCCTTTATATTTCAAAATTAATTGATGAGGTAAGTAAGGAAAATAGAATTAGAAGAGGAGATGAGAATGAGTAATCTCATAAATCAAAATATGATGGAAGCCATAGATTGGATAAATAAATCCGATAATATCTATCTAGTATCACATGTACAACCTGATGGTGACAATATTGGGTCATTGTTAGCTCTGGGTTTGGCTATTAAGAGATTAAAAGGAAATGTAAGTATTATTAAAGTAGATGATATACCCTCTGATTTCATGTTTCTGCCTAATATAGATATGATTAAAGAGCAGGATATCAATAAACCTATAGATTTATTGATATCCTTGGATTGCAGTGATTTGGGTCGACTAGGTATAGGAAAGGAATTTGCTTTGAAAGCTAATATAGTAATTAACATCGATCATCATATATCGAATGACAATTTTGGGCACATAAATATCGTATCACCTTCTTCTGCTGCTACAGCTGAGATAGTTTATGATTTTATTAATAAAATGGGAGTCTTGATTGATAAAGACATTGCGACTTGTTTGTATACTGGCATTAGCACAGATACAGGTAGTTTCACATACAGCAATACTAGCTATAAAACTCATCTTATAGCTGCAGAGCTACTAAAAACTGGCATTGATGCTGACTATATTAATATAAATCTCTATCAAAACAGGAGTATGATTAGAACGAAATTATTCATTGACTCCCTAAACTCCTTGGAAACCTACTTAGATGATAAGGTAGGGCTAGTTATGATAACCCAAGATATGCTAAAACAGAATAATGCTAAGATGGAAGATACTGAAGGGATAATATCCTTCATAAAGGGTATTGATTCCGTTGAAGTAGCTTGTCTTTTAAAAGAAATGGATCAAAGGGAAATTAAGGTTAGTTTAAGGAGTAAAAGGTATATTGATGTTTCAAGGATATGTAGTAAATTTAATGGTGGTGGCCATGTTAGAGCTGCTGGTTGTACTATCTATGAAGAAATATTAGATGCTAAGAAGTTAATATTAAATGAAATCATATCAAATTTCAGGTGATTTTATGAATGGAGTAGTAAATATATTCAAACCTAGAGGCATTACTTCCCATGATGTAGTTAAAAAGATGAGAAAGGTTTTAGGAATAAAGAAAATTGGTCATACTGGAACCTTAGACCCCAATGCTTCTGGGGTACTTCCCTTGTGTATTGGTAAGGGAACGCGAATTAGCGAATATCTATTAGATTTAGACAAGGACTATATTGGGGAATTGACTCTTGGAATGGCTACCGACACTCAAGACATGGAGGGAAAAGTAATAAGTTACTCCAACAAAGAGGTCAATGAATCTGACATATACTCTGCATTTAACAGATTTATAGGGGAGATATATCAAGTTCCCCCCATGTATTCTGCCATAAAACATGAAGGAAAAAAATTATATGAATTGGCAAGAGAAGGTAAAGAAGTAGAGCGTCCTTCTAGAAAAGTAAAGATATATGATTTAAAAATACATCAAATAATAGGTAATAAAAAAGTAATATTCTATGTTAGATGTTCAAGGGGCACCTATATAAGGACTTTATGCAATGATATAGGTGAAATTTTGGGTACATATGGCTATATGTCTTACTTAATAAGAGTTAGAGTGGGTAATTTTGATATTAAGGATAGCTATAGCATTGAATATATAGAGAATTTAAGTAAAGGAGATTTAAAGGAGATCATTTGTCCATTAGATAAGAGTTTAATACACTTGGATTCTATTGATATGGAAAATAAATTTTATGGCAACTTAGTAAATGGCAATATTATTCCCTTAGGTTGGGAAATGGAAAGGCCTTATCAATTAAATAAACCTATGAGAGTATATTGTAAAGGCAAATTTATAGGAATAGGAAGGATATTTAAAATAGATAATAAAGTAAATTTAAAAATGGATAAAGTGCTTATATAAGGTGGTAGCTATGGAAATTATAGATTTAAATGGATATGTGGAAAGAAGATTTGGAACAGCTGTTGCTTTAGGGAATTTTGATGGTGTACATGTTGGTCACGAATTTTTGCTAAAAGATAACATAAAAAAAGCAAAAGAAATTAATTTAAAATCGTCTGTGTTATTATTTAAAAATCATACTAAAACAACTCTTAATAATAAAGATAAATTAAAGTTAGAAATTATCACTCCATATTACAAAAAAATACATTTATTAAAAAAACTAGGTATCGATTTAATATATAGTATTTACTTTGATGAAAGTATAATGAAATTATCACCGGAAGAATTTGTTGAGAAGTTTTTAGTTAAAAAGTTAAATTCAAAACTTATTACTGTAGGATTCGATTATAGATTTGGATATAAAGCCAAAGGCGATAGTGAATATTTAAAAAAATTAGGTAAGGATATGGGGTTTATAGTTAATATAATAGAACCAATTTACATTGAAGGAGAACCAGTTAGCAGTACTAAGATTCGTAACCTATTAAAATCTGGTTTGATTAGTAAGGCTAACCATTATCTTGGAAAAAACTATTCTATTATTGGGAAAGTGGTAAAAGGTGATAAAAGAGGAACTGGTATGGGTTTTCCTACTGCTAATTTAAAGTTAGATGATAATTATGTAATACCTAAGATTGGTGTATATGAAACTATGACTATTATAGACAACGAGAAATACAGGAGCTTAACCAATATTGGATATAATCCAACATTTGATGGAAACGAATTGAAAATTGAAAATCATATATTAGATTTTGAAGGAAATCTATATGATAAATATATTGAAGTAAGTTTCATTGATTATATAAGAGATGATGTAAAATTTGATACTGTTGAAGAATTAATTAATCAGATTAAAATGGATATTGAATATGTGATGAAAAAACAATAGTGTTTACATTTAGCAAAATATGTGATAATATTGATTTGATAGTAGTAATACCATTTGCAAAGTTCATCGTACCTCGGCGGTTTACTTAGCTTATGGTGCAATATAATTAAGAGGGAGGTAAAATAGAAATGACAATGACAAAAGAACAAAAACAACAAATAATTGAAGAATATCGACTACATGAAGGCGATACTGGTTCACCAGAAGTTCAAATTGCAATTTTAACACATAGAATCAACGCTTTAACAGAACATCTTAAAGTGCATAAAAAGGACCATCATTCGAGGAGAGGCCTATTTAAGATGATTGGTCAAAGAAGAGGTCTATTGAAATATCTAGAGAACAAAGATATAGAAAGATATCGAGCACTAATTGAAAAATTAGGTATTAGAGGATAATAGGAGCGGGGACTTTCCCGCTCTATTGTTTACCCTTTATCGAATTTAAAAATAATAATCATAGCAACAATTGGTGTTTAAAATCAATAAAGGGTTATACTATAATAATGAAAAAATATTAAAAGGAGGTAGAGCATGGAAAGACAGTTTAGATACACCTTAGCTGGAAGAGATCTAGTTATAACTATAGGAAAAGTAGCTGAACAGGCCAATGGTGCATGTTTGGTCCAATATGGAGATACAGTCGTACTAGTAACTGCTACAGCATCTAAAGAGCCAAGAGAAGGTATAGACTTTTTCCCATTAAGTGTAGATTATGAAGAGAGATTGTACTCAGTAGGAAAGATACCCGGGGGATTCATAAAAAGGGAGGGTAAGCCGAGTGATAAAGCAATACTTACTTCGAGGTTAATCGATAGACCTATAAGACCCCTTTTTCCAGAAGGTTATAGAAATGATGTACAAGTTATTGCAACAGTATTATCAGTTGATCAAGATTGTACACCAGACATAGTTGGAATGCTAGGTTCTTCCATTGCATTGACTATATCAGATATTCCCTTTAATGGCCCTACTGGCTCTGTATTAATAGGATTGGTAGATGGAAAGTTTATAATTAATCCAACGGCTGAGGAAAGAGATAATTCAATGCTTAACTTGGTGGTTTCAGGAACCAAAGATGCAATCATGATGGTGGAAGCTGGAGCAAATGAAGTAGAAGAAAATGTTATGTTAGAAGCTATTTTATTTGCTCATGAAGAAATTAAAAAATTATGTATATTCATTGAAGAAATACAAAAGGAAGTAGGCAAAGAAAAACAAGATTTTGTAATATTTAAACCAGATCCCCAGATAGAGGTAAAAGTAAAACAATTTGCAACAGAAAAGCTTATAGATGCCATTCAAACTGAAGACAAATTGGAAAGAGAAGATGCAATTGAAAAGGTATATGAGGAGACATTGGAGTATTTTGCTGAAGAATATCCTGAAAGTGAAAAGGACATTATAGAGGTATTAGATGTGATGTTAAAAGAAGAGGTTAGGAGACTAATTTTAGAGGAAGGCATTAGACCTGATAATAGGAAAGTAGATGAAATACGTCCGATTAGCTGTGAAGTAAGTATACTTCCAAGAACCCACGGGTCAGGTCTATTTAAAAGAGGGCAAACTCAGGTATTAACTGTAGCAACATTGGGAGCTTCAAGTGATGTTCAAATAATTGATGGATTAAGTGAAGAAGAGTCAAAAAGATATATGCATCACTATAATTTCCCTCCCTATTCGGTTGGTGAAACTAGAGTACTAAGAGGCCCGGGAAGGAGGGAGATAGGTCATGGTGCATTGGCTGAAAAGGCTCTTGAACCTGTAATACCAGATGTAGAGGAATTCCCTTACACCATTAGATTGGTGTCTGAAGTATTGAGTTCGAATGGTTCTACTTCTCAAGCTAGCGTCTGTGGCAGCACTTTGGCACTATTAGATGCGGGAGTACCTATAAAGGCTCCAGTTGCAGGAATTGCAATGGGATTAATCAAATCAGAAGATAGAGTAGTGATTTTATCCGATATTCAAGGCATGGAAGACCATTTAGGAGATATGGATTTTAAAGTAGCTGGAACAGAAAAAGGAATTACTGCCATACAGATGGACATAAAAATACCTGGCATTGACAGAACTATATTGGCGGAAGCATTGAGAAGGGCTAGAGAAGGTAGATTGTATATTCTAGAAAAGATGAAGGAAGTTATTTCAGAACCTAGAAAAGAACTTTCTCCTTATGCTCCAAGGATAATTACAATGCAAATTGATCCAGAAAAGATAAGGGATATTATAGGGCCTGGTGGAAAAGTAATAAATAAGATAATTGATGAAACTGGAGTAAAAATCGACATTGAAGATGATGGCTTGGTTCAAATAGCCTCTGACAATATGGATAACGGAGAAAGAGCTAGAGAACTAATTAACAATATCGTAAAAGACGTAAAGGTTGGAGAAGTTTATATGGGAAAAGTAATCAAAATAGTTCCCTTTGGTGCTTTTGTAGAAATTGCTAATGGGAAAGAAGGATTGCTTCACATATCTAATATTGCAAATGAGAGGATAAATAAAGTTGAAGATGTATTATCTACTGGAGATGAAGTTTTGGTAAAGGTAGTAGAAATAGATAGTCAAGGTAGAATAAACCTATCAAGGAAGGCTGCACTTCCTAAGGTAGAGAAGGGATAAAATTTAAATATGATATCAAAACGCATGAACCCAGATATGGTTCATGTTTTTAATTTATAAATAATTTAATATTATCTATATTATTAAAATAAAAAGATATCCCTCTGAATATAAATATTGGTAGAAAGAAATTAGGAGGGATGTAATTGAAGGTTTTAATAATAAACAAAAAGATGCTTTCTACATTTATTATCATTTTTTTAATAATTATAGTTGTAGGTATTTATTTTTCTTTTTATAATAGAGCTGATGAAACTTTTAAAATTGATATCTATTATAAAGGAAATGTAGATGATAAGATTGTGTCCTTTGCTTGCAATGTGGATTGGGGAAATGAGTATATAGAGCCTATGCTAAAAATTTTTGCACAGAATAACATTGAAATAACATTTTTTGTAACTGGTACTTGGGCGAAAAAAAATCCTGAGTTATTAAAGACAATTTATAATAAAGGTCATGAAATTGGAAACCATGGGTATAGACATATTGACTATGATAAATTGAGCTATGAAGGCAATAGAGAAGAAATATTAAAAGCACATAATATTATATACAATATATTAGGTGTAGAACCAAAATACTTTGCCCCTCCTTCTGGAGCATATAATGATAACACTATTAAAGCTGCTAAGGATTTAAACTATGATATAATTATGTGGAGTATTGATACTATAGATTGGAGAGACGATAGTACAAAAGAAAAAATTATTAATAGAGTAATTAGTAAAATACATGATTCTGCCATTATACTCATGCATCCTACAAAAGAAACAGTGTATTCTTTACCTGAAATAATAGAGTATTTAAATAATAAAGGATATAAAATTGGGAAAATAAGCGATGTAATAAAATAATTACTAATGATTAGGAGGACAGCTATGTATATATTGGACAGATTAGACAATGGAATACAGGTGGTTATGGAGAAAATTCCAAGCGCTAACTCCGTTTCCATTGGAGTCTTTGTAAATGTTGGAGTTGTAAAAGAAGATAAGAAGATTAATGGAGCATCACACTTTATTGAACATATGTTGTTTAAAGGAACTAAAAATAGGACAGCAGTAGAAATTGCTCAAACTATTGACAATATAGGTGGACAGATAAATGCTTATACCAGTACTGAATATACTTGTTATTATGTAAAGGTATTAGATAAGCACATTTCTATTGCAATCGAATTACTATCTGATATGATTATTAATTCTCTATTTAATGAGGAGGAAATAAGAAAGGAAAAGAGAGTAATTAATGAGGAAATAAAAATGTATTTAGATTCTCCAGAAGATCTAGTTTATGACCTATTAAGTGAAATAATGTTTGAAGGGACTCCATTATCGCTGCCTATATTGGGAACTTATGATACAGTTAATAGTTTAAACAGGGAATCTTTATTGGAGTTTTATAATAAAAACTATATCTCGGAGAACATGGTTATTTCAATAGCTGGAAATTTTGATTATAAAAGTGCTTTAGATATATTAAATAACTATTTTAATAATATATTGAATAAAGGCGTAAATAGACTTATTAGTATAAATCCAGTATTTAAGCAAAAAATTGGATTTTATCATAAAAATATTGAACAATTAAATTTTTGTCTAGGAATGGAAGGAGTAAAAAGAGATTCTGATGACCTTTATCCTTTATGGATTTTGAATAATATATTTGGTGGAAGTATGAGTTCTAAATTGTTTCAAAAGATTAGGGAGGAAAAGGGATTAGCATATTCCATATATTCTAATATGGCTTCTTTTAAAGATACAGGCATTTTCACTATATATGCTGGCTTAGGAGTAGAACAATTAGTAGAAGTTGCTAAACTAATTAATGAAACCATAGAGGATATAAGAAAAAATTTAATTACTAAAGATGAGGTGGAAAAATCTAAAGAACAATTAAAGGGAAACTATATTTTGGGTATGGAAGGGACATTTAGTCGAATGTTAGATATAGGTAAGTCAAAGTTATTATTAGGTAGGATTGTAACTTTAGAGGAAGTCTTAGAAAAAATAGACGTGGTAACTATAGAGGATATTGAAAGGATAGTTCAAAGGATATTTAATAAGGACAAGTATAATATTGCTTATGTTGGAAGCATAGGTAACCAGGATAAAATTGAAACCCAACTAAAGGAAATATTTTTTAACTGAGGTGATGATATGAAAATTAAAGTAGTAAATAAAAGTAATTTTCCACTTCCAAGCTATAAAACCAAGGGATCAGCAGGCATGGATCTGTATGCTAATTTAGATGAATCCATTACAATTAAACCTATGGAGAGAGTGTTAGTTCCTACTGGACTATATATTTCTATACCTAATGGATATGAAGCCCAGATAAGGGCCAGAAGTGGACTAGCTTTAAAACATGGAATTACTTTAGCAAATGGTATTGGTACAATTGATAGTGATTATAGAGGTGAAATAGGAGTTATTTTATTGAATTTAAGTAAAGAAGATTATACTATAAACAGAGGAGATAGAATTGCTCAATTGGTTATTGTAAAATACGAGAGAGTAGAATTTGAAGAGGTTTTATCTTTAGATTCAACAGAGAGAGGAGAAGGTGGATTTGGTCACACGGGATATTAATTTCCCGATACTCAAATATCATATTTAATGTTATCATAATTGATAATACATATAAATAAATCAACTGCATATCTATATATTGAATAATATATAAGGAGTTGATGAATGTGACAATCATGCTTAGCCAACTAGGCGGAAAGGAGATTATAAATTTAAATAACGGGCAACGCTTAGGTATAATTGCAGATACAGACATAATAGTGGATAAAAAAACTGGGAAAATATTGACTTTAGTAGTGCCTGAAAGAAAATTTCATATCAAATTGCTTGGTGACAATTCAGTAATTGAAATTCCATGGCATACAATTAGGAAAATTGGTAATGATATGATAATAGTAGAAATATAAAATGTTTTAGCATATTATACTTTGAACTGTAAAAACTATTAATAGTAAATAACATAGTTTAATGGAGGTAATAAAGTGAGTAAGGATACAGGACAAGAAAATAAGGGTATAATAGATAACGTAAATGAATTTGGTATTCCTAACACTTCAACTTTTCAAAATAATATTCAATTTATCTCCATAATTGGGGAAATAGAAGGTCATAATATATCTTCTTCTGAGAAAAAAACTACTAAATATGAACACATAATACCTATGCTTATTGCTGCAACTCAAGATTCTAAGATAGAAGGGATTTTTGTAATTCTAAATACCATTGGTGGAGATGTTGAAGCAGGATTGGCTTTAGCAGAAATGATTAATTCCATTAATAAGCCAAAGGTGTCTTTGGTACTAGGAGGAGGGCATAGTATTGGAGTACCATTGGCTACAGCCACTGACTATTCCTTTATTGTTCCCTCTGCAGCTATGACTATTCACCCAATTCGAACTACTGGTTTAGTAATAGGAGTACCACAGACATTTAGGTATTTTGAGAAAATGCAAAAAAGGATTGTTAATTTTATATTAAGGACATCTAATATTAATAAGGATGTACTGAGAGATTTAATGTATTCCACCGATGAAATAGCAAATGATGTAGGTACAATCTTAATAGGTAAAGAAGCTGTGGAAGTAGGCTTAATAAACGAAGTAGGAGGCTTCAATGAAGCGTTAGATAAGCTATATGCCTTTATAAGAGAGAAAAAGTCATAGTATAACAACTCTATTTATGCTATAATATCATGAGAATATAAATCTAAAGGGGGATTAGACTCTATTTCATTTGAATCGTATTGCACTATGCAATAATTTTCCGCTTTATGGTATAATAAAATTATAGGAAATTATCTTAGCAAATTAATTTCCTAAAATAAGACAAGCTAATCATGTTTATAGATCAGGTGGTGGTCTTATTGAGTAAGAAGAATATTAAGAGTAAAAAGAAAAAGAATATGGAAATCGCTAGAGAGGTAATAGGTATTATAATTATATCCTTTGGT
Organism: Tepidimicrobium xylanilyticum; assembly: GCF_900106765.1. Classification (NCBI taxonomy): domain Bacteria; kingdom Bacillati; phylum Bacillota; class Tissierellia; order Tissierellales; family Tepidimicrobiaceae; genus Tepidimicrobium; species Tepidimicrobium xylanilyticum. Next base: position 27,943 of record NZ_FNNG01000006.1, on the reverse strand, counting down.
CTACTTACATCTATAAGTTTAATTAGCAATAAAACAGGTATTATTGGTGCTTTTTTGCGAAATATATTTTTTACTTTAATGGGATTTGGAGGTTATATTTTTCCTTTGATAATAATAGCTGTAGGGTTATTATTTATTATAAATAAACTTAATATAGGCAGGGATGTAAAATCAGTTTATCTGCTAGTTTTATTTTTTTGCTTTTTAACTATAGTAGATATTAATGCTGAAACGGGTATTATTTTTTCTGATAAAGTTGCTAGTTCCCTTGAAATGGGTAAAAAAGGTCTAGGTGGAGGAATCTTAGGTGCAATTTTGGGATTTGTTTTTTTAAAATTATTTGGTTCAGTGGGATCTTATATAGTTATTACATTAATTGCATTAATATCTATACTGCTTTTTACTGAGATTCGAATTATGGATTTTATTAAAAGGATTGAATTTAAGAAGAGAAGGAAGAACAAACCTAAATCTAATACAAAAATGGAAGTTAGCAAACATAATAGCAAGAAATTGTATGCTGAAAATAATGAAATTATAATCCATGATTACACCAATAACGAAGAATCTGAATATGAAGAAAAAAACACAGTACATAAGGAGATGGAATTTAAAACAAATACTAATGTAATTACTAATTATACCTTGCCTTCTCTGGAATTATTGGAAACTATAGAAAATAAATCGGATTCATTTAGTAAAAGAGAAATATTAAATAATGCAAAAAAAATTGAAGAAACGTTAAATAATTTTGGCATTGAAGCAAGTGTTATTCAAATTAATAAAGGACCTTCTATAACATGCTATGAAGTTCAACCAGCTCCTGGCATTAAAGTGAGTAGAATAGTTAATTTAGCGGATGATCTAGCTTTAAGTTTAGCAACATCGGATATAAGAGTAGAAGCTCCAATACCGGGGAAATCTGCAGTAGGTATAGAAGTTCCTAATAGAGTAAAGGATAATGTAGGATTGAAGGAGTTATTGCAGTCTGAAGAATATATTTCTTTGGATAGCAATATACCTTTACTATTGGGAAAGGACATATCAGGTAAGCCAATAGTTTCTAGTATTGATAAAATGCCACATTTACTTATTGCAGGTGCTACTGGTTCTGGTAAAAGTGTTTGTATAAATACCATTATTATGAGCATATTATTTAGAGCCCATCCAGATGATGTTAAGTTATTGCTTATAGACCCAAAGGTAGTTGAATTAAGTGTTTATAATGGTATTCCTCATTTATTAATACCAGTAGTAACAGAACCGAAAAAAGCTGCTCTATCACTTAATTGGGCTGTTGAGGAAATGGAAAAAAGGTATAAATTATTTGCTAAAAACAATGTGAGGGATATTAAATCCTATAATGATAAATTTCAAAATGATAAGGAAAAAAAATTACCTAGTATTGTTATAATTATAGATGAACTGGCAGATTTGATGTTAGTAGCAGCACAGGAAATTGAAGATTTAATATGTAGGTTAGCGCAAATGGCAAGAGCTGCTGGTATGCATCTCATAGTTGCCACTCAAAGACCTTCTGTAGATGTTATTACCGGTACTATTAAGGCAAATATACCTTCTAGAATATCTTTTGCAGTGTCATCTCAAGTCGATTCAAGAACTATATTGGACATGAGTGGTGCTGAAAAACTATTAGGTAAGGGAGATATGCTCTTCTATCCTTCAGATTTACCGAAGCCTATTAGAGTTCAGGGGGCTTTTATAAGTGATAAAGAAGTTGAAAGGGTTGTAAATTTTTTAAAAGATCAAAATCTAACGGGATACGATAATGAGATAATAGAAACGATTGAAAATGATATTGAATTAGATGGTATATTGGGAAATTATGATGAATTATTACCAAATGCTGCTTATTTGGTTGTAGAGGAAGGCCAAGCTTCTATATCCTTATTACAACGGAGACTAAAAATTGGTTACGCCAGAGCTGCTAGAATTGTAGATGAAATGGAAAGCATGGGAATAGTGGGTAGTCATGAAGGAAGTAAACCAAGAAAAGTACTTGTATCTAAGGATGAAATCGATTCTTTATTTAAGGAGAGGTAATTGATGAATAGATTAAAATTTTTTATTATAACTTTAGGTTGCTCAAAAAATGAAGTAGATTCGGAATTAATGGCAGGCATTTTAAAAATGAGTAATTATATGGCTGCAAATTCATTAGAAGAAGCTGATGTAATAATAGTCAATACCTGTGGATTTATACAAGCTGCTAAAGAGGAATCCATTGAAACCATTTGGGAAATTACAAAATATAAAAGAAATGGGAAATGTAAATATATAATATTAGCAGGATGCTTAGCAGAAAGATATTCTCAGGAATTATTAGATGAGATAGAGGAAATTGATGGAATAATTGGTACCGGCAATATTAAAGATATGGATAAAATAATAAATAGATTAGAACGAGGGGAGAAAAAGATAGTATTTACAAAAAATATTAATGAGGCTTATATTGAAAGTATTGAAAGACAGAGCTTTAGGCCGACTGAATACGTTAAGATTTCTGAAGGTTGTAATAACTACTGTACTTATTGTATAATACCTAAACTCCGAGGTAAGCATAGAAGTAGGAAGATAGAAGATATAGTAAAGGAAGTTAAATATCTAGTGTATAGTGGGGTAAAAGAAATAATATTAATTGGACAAAATATCACTGACTATGGAATAGATTTATATGGGGAATATCGCTTATATGAGTTATTAGATAACTTAAATCAAATAGATGAATTGAAATGGATTAGACTACATTATCTTTATCCAGATAATATTACCGATAGACTGATCCAGTCAATAAAAAATAATGAAAAAGTACTTAAATATTTAGATATACCATTGCAGCATATAAATGATGAAATTCTAAAAAAGATGAATAGAAGAACTTCAAAAAAGGATATTGAAAATTTGATATATAAGTTAAGAACTGAAATATCAGATATTATACTGCGAACAACTTTTATAGTAGGTTTTCCAGGGGAAGATGAGAATAAATTTAGTGAACTTTACACATTTATCAAAAAGATAAAATTTGATCGATTAGGAGTTTTTACTTATTCTAGAGAAGAGGGAACGCCTGCATACGATTTTAAAAATCAAATAGATGAAAGTACAAAAGAACAGAGAAGAAGTGCTATTATGGAATTGCAGCAGAATATTTCATACTCACTAAATAAAGCTAAAATTGGGAAGATATTTGAAACTTTAATTGAAGAAGTAAATGGAGATGGAACTTATATTGGAAGAAGCTATATGGACAGCCCAGAAATAGATGGGGTCATATATATTAAATCAAATAAACGTTTAGAAGTAGGCGATTTTACCAATGTGTTGATTACTGATTGTTTGGAATATGATTTGATTGGGGAGAGAGTAGAATGAATTTAGCAAATAAGATTACCATGTTACGAGTGCTTATGATACCAATTTTTGTTGTAATTCTGTTTTCCGATTTTGAAAACAACCATTATATAGCAGGCTTGGTTTTTGCTATTGCATCAGGAACTGATTGTTTAGATGGTTATATTGCAAGACACAAAGGCCAGGTGACTACTTTTGGGAAATTTATAGACCCTTTAGCTGATAAAATATTAGTTTCAGCAGCTTTAATTTCTTTAGTTCAATTGGGAAAGGTGCCTGCTTGGGTAGTAATAGTAATTATTGCAAGAGAATTTACAATTACCGGTTTTCGCATTGTTGCAGCATCTGAAGGTATAACAATTGCTGCCAGCCCCTTAGGCAAAATCAAGACAATAACCCAATTAATAGCTATTATTAGCCTCTTAATCAGGAATTTTCCATTTAATTTGTTGAATTTTCCATTTGATTATATTATGCTATATATTTCATTGTTTTTCACTATATTATCAGGGGTAGACTATATTTACAAAAATAGACATGTACTATATACTAGCAATAAGTAATTGGGGTGTTATGCATGAAAGCAGAAATTATTTCAGTAGGAACTGAGATAATACTAGGCAATATATTGAATACCAATACTAATTATCTATCTAAAAAGCTGTGGGAAATTGGAATAGATGTTTTATACCATACTTCTATAAAGGACGATCCTAAACTATTAAAAGAAGTATTAAATATTGGATTAGAAAGATCAGATTTGCTAATATTTACTGGTGGTTTAGGACCTACATCTGATGATATGACCAAGGAAATAGTTTGCAAGACTTTAGGGATAGAGATGGAATTGAATAAAAGAGCTGAAGAGGATATAAAGGAATATTTCAATAGGTTAAATAAACCTATGACTTATACCAATATAAAACAAGCTTATTTGCCTAAGGGAGCTAAACATTTAATTAATGAAATAGGTACTGCTCCTGGTGTTTATATTGAATATGGTAGTAGAAGAATAGTTTTACTTCCTGGTCCTCCAAAGGAAATGGCCCTGATGTTTAATAAGTATGTAGTTCCTTTAATTAAACAGGACTATATTATTAAAGTAAAGACAATTAATACTATAGGCATAGGGGAATCTACTTTAGAAACTGTACTTGCGGATTTAATTGGTAATCAAAATCCAACGGTTGCAACATATGCTAAAGAAGGATTAGTAGACATTAAAATTGTTGCAAAAGGTCATAACACTGAAAGAGTTAATTTCTTGTTGGATGAAATGGTGGGAAAAATTAGCAGTAGAATATCTGAATTCATTTATAGCTATGAAGATGAAAAGATTGAAGAAGTGATTGTGAATAAGTTGAGAAGAAAAAAGATAAAAATAGCAATTTGTGAATCCTGTACAGGAGGTTTAATTACTTCAAAATTGACCAGAGTTCCTGGCGCTTCAGAAGTTCTTGAAAGAGGGATTGTAACCTATTCCAATATTTCTAAAATAGAGGAAGTAGGTGTTAAAAGAAGCACCTTAGAAAGATATGGTGCGGTAAGCAAGGAAGTTGCTTTAGAAATGGCTAGAGGGCTTTATGATAAAACAAATGTAGATATAGCGGTATCTACTACTGGCATAGCTGGACCTACTGGTGGGTCTGAATTGAAGCCAGTAGGACTTGTGTTTATGAGTATTGTTACTAAAGATAATTCATACGTAATAAAGTCTATATTTAATGGAGATAGGGAATCTATTCAAAATAGAGCTAGTATAAAAGTTTTTGATGAATTAAGGAAAATATTATAAATAGTTGTTATTCCCAATTGACTAAAATATAAAAATAATGTACAATAAACTAAGAACTAATGTTCTAATTTAGCGGAAAAGGTGGTGAGTCCAGTTTATCTGGGGAAGCTATGGTTAACAAAAATGAGAGAAATAAAGCTTTAGATGTAGCTATTAGCCAAATTGAAAAACAGTTTGGCAAAGGTTCTATAATGAGATTAGGCGACACTAAGACTGAAAGGATGGAAGTCATTCCAACGGGTTCATTGGAATTAGATATTGCATTAGGAATTGGAGGTTTACCAAGAGGTAGAATTATTGAAATATTTGGTCCGGAATCTTCAGGAAAAACTACAGTTGCATTGCATGTTGTTGCGGAAGCACAAAAAATGGGCGGGATAGCAGCTTTTATTGATGCAGAACATGCATTAGATCCAAGTTATGCAAAAAAATTAGGCGTAGATGTTGAAAATCTCATAGTATCTCAGCCTGATACAGGAGAACAAGCATTAGAAATTACAGAAGCTTTAGTAAGGAGCGGTGCTGTGGATATAATAGTTGTGGACTCAGTTGCTGCTTTAGTCCCAAAAGCGGAGATAGAGGGAGAAATGGGGGATAGTCACGTGGGGCTGCAAGCAAGATTAATGTCCCAAGCTTTGAGGAAATTGACTGGAGCTATCAATAAATCAAATGCCATTATAATATTTATAAATCAATTAAGGGAAAAAGTTGGGGTTATGTTTGGTAATCCTGAAACTACTACAGGAGGCAGAGCTCTTAAATTTTATTCTAGTATTCGATTAGACGTTAGAAGAGTAGATTCCATAAAGCAAGGTGAAGATGTTATTGGTAATAGAACAAGGGTAAAGGTTGTGAAAAATAAAGTAGCACCTCCTTTTAAACAAGCAGAATTTGACATAATGTATGGTTTAGGAATTTCAAAGGAAGGTAATATATTAGATACTGGTGTTACAGCAGAAGTGATAAGCAAATCTGGTTCTTGGTATAGCTATGGAGAACAGAAACTAGGTCAAGGTAGAGAGAATGCTAAAGAATTTTTAAGAGAGAATCCTAGTGTTGCTTTGGAAATTGAAAGAAAGATTAGAGAAAAATTTGGTTTAATAAATGAGGAAAAGAAAGATAGTGACAATGATAATAAAGAATAATAAACCTCCTTTTAGGAGGTTTATTTGCAAGGAGTGTTAGTTTTGAAATTACTTTTTTTAACAGATACTCACATTAGAGGTACAACTCCAAAAAGTAGGAAGGACAACATTGTTGAAACATTAGAAAGAAAGTTAATGGAAATTATAAAGATAATAAAACATTATAATATTGATTATGTGTTACATGGCGGCGATCTATTTGATAGGCCTGATATTTCAGTCTCTATAGTAGGCAATTTTGCTTCCATATTAAATGAATTTAAAGTTCCTATATATATTGTTTGCGGGAATCACGATATCTATGGACATAATCCTAATACTGTTAACAGAACGATGCTAGGTCTTTTGGATGCTTTAAGTGTAGTTAAAATAGTACAGAGAGATGAACCTGTCTACTTATGTAAGAATGGGATAAAGGTGCAGTTGACTGGGCAATCTTATACATATGACATAGATAATGGAAATAATAGCGATAAATATATAATAACGGATATACCAAAGGATGTAAATTATGCAATACATATGGTTCATGGTATGTTATTAAATAAACCATTTATTAAAGGGATTCCTTATACATTAATAGATGACATCAAAGATACAAAGGCTCATGTTACTTTATCAGGCCATTATCATTCCGGATTTGGGGTAGTAGAGGTTAATGGGAAGTACTTCATCAATCCTGGTAGTTTAATTAGAATTACAAATAGTTTATCAGAAATAGAACGAACTCCTAAAGTGGCCATAATTAATTTGGATGATTCGATAAAAGTAGAGCTTGTTGGATTAAAAACTGCTGAAAAAGGAGAAAAGATATTAGATAGAGATGAAATAGAAAATCATATTTTTAAGAGCGAAAGGTTATTTGAATTTAAGCAGTCAATAGATGCAGCTATAAACTTTGATAAATTAGAAATCAACGAAATATTAATTGAAGTTTCAAATGCAGAGGGAGTATCTGAGGAAGTAAAAAAGGAAGCATTAAGAAGAATAGCTCATTCTCAGATGAAAAATATAGGAGATGAGATATAAAAATGAAATATATAAAGAAAATAATATTGGAAAATTTTCAATCTCACAAATATACGGAAATAGAATTAGATCCATACCTAAATGTAATAGTAGGTCCTTCAGATCATGGGAAAACAGCAATCATCAGAGGACTAAGATGGGCTTTATTCAATGAGCCATCTGGAGATTTTTTCATTAGAGAAGGAGAAAAGGACTGTAGTGTAACTGTTATTTTTAGCGATAATACAAAAATTAAAAGGTATAGGAGTAAAAGCAAAAATTCTTATTATCTATATAATAGTCAAGGAGAGAAAACCATATTTGAAGGATTTGGAACCAAAGTTCCTAAAGAAATAATCGATCAAATATCGATGAGAAAAATATCGTTAGATGGGGATCAATCCAATTTAATTAATATATCTGAACAATTAGAAGGACCCTTTTTGCTTTCAGAAAAAAACTCTGCTAAAGCTAATGCCATTGGCAGGCTAGTTGGAGTTCATATTATAGATGATGCTATTAAAGATACATTAAAAGATATAAGAAACTTGAATCTTAAAAAGAAAAATTTAGAAGAGATGTTGAAGAAATTGCAAATCGAATTAGCTGAGTATGATTATTTAGATTCATTAATTGAAATTAAGGATAATTTAATCAAAATAAAGAGTAGCATTTATAACTCACAAGTAAGGTTAAATAGACTAATTGAAATATCTGATAGTTTAAAAGAAATAAGTGAGGAGATTTTATTTATAAAGGAATACTTAAATAAATTAAAAAATATAGATGAAATGAAAGAGATTGAAAGGAAATTAAGTAATAAAATTAATAACTTTAACTCTATTTTTAATAAGTATAGTAGATTAGAAGCTATTAATAGAGATATCGCCATCAATAAAGCTATAATCCAAGGATTAAAGGGCGTTGACAGATGTTCAGAAATAAATAACCTTTTATCTTCATATATTGACAGAATGATCAAATTGGATAGAATTAGCAAACTTTTAAAGGAAGCTAATAAGAAGATAATATATAATAACCAGATATTGAAATTCTTAAGGGAAATAGAAAAAGTCAGATTTAATATTGAAATAGCTAAAAGTAGCTACGAAAAAATGACACAGCTGATGAGCACAAAGGCTAAATTAGATAGCATTAACAAAAGCATAGCCATAGGTGAAAATTTCTTAGACAAACTATCTCAAATAGATAGGTTATTGATGTTAAAAGATACGCTAGAAAATAAATATAGTAGATTAAAGTCTTTACTAGATTGTTATGATAGATATAATAAAATTAATATAACTAAACTAGATACTGAAAAAAATTTAAAAGAATTAGAAGAAAGACTCAATTCTCAATTAAATCGTTATAAAACCTTGTTGACAGAACTGAAGGTTTGTCCTCTATGTTTTAGTAGTATAGATAGAAATAAAATTGAAGAGATAATCGAAAACTTTAGATAGGAGGGAAACTATGGATTACGAGAAGGAACTTAATAATTTAAGAAATAATTTGGAGAGAGCAAAGAGCTTAAAATATAAGGCAGAAGCAAGACTGGAACAGCTAAATAACCAGAAACAAGAATTGATTAAGGAGCTTGAAGAATTAGGGGTTAACCCAGAGAATTTAGAAGAAGAGATAAAGAAATTACAAGCTGAAATTGATGAATTATTTAAGGAAGCAAATCAATTATTACCAAAGGATATTTTAGAAAAGAAGTGATATTATGATAAATAGTTATGATGATCTTGATAATTACATTTCTAATATAGAATCTTATATTTCTAAAGAATTAGGTAAAAAGGAAAAAATACTTGAACAAATAAAAGAGCATAACAAGATAATAGAGGATATTAAAAAAGAGATGGACCTAATAGAAAAGGCTAGCCTTTTATTGCAAAAAACTTCAGAGTTTGCGAGAAATCAAGCAAAAATACAAGTAGAATCCTTAGTGACTAATTGTTTACAGTATATTTTTGAAAGTAATATTGAATTTAAAATAGAAATTGAAGAATTGTATGGAAAACCAAATGCTGAGTTTTTTGTTGTCACTAAACATGACGATACTGTAATAAAAAACAAACCAGAATTATCTAGAGGGGGAGGAGTAGTTGATATCATTTCTTTGGCATTACGTATAGCTTTTTTGCAGATTCATAAACCTAGAATTGATGGCCCTTTAATTTTAGACGAGCCTGCTAAACACGTAAGTGAAGAGTATATTTTTAATGTAGCTGATTTTTTAAAACAAACCTCAGAATTGTTCGAAAGACAGATTATAATGGTTACCCATAACAATCACCTTTCTTCCATTGCTACAAATGCTTATAGAGTTGGGATGAAAGGGACTGAGAGCGTTGTAGAGAAGTTAACATCTAATTAATCCACTTGACATATTTAATTAAAAGTAATAAAATGTAATCGTACCTATATGTATATGAATACAGTATAAGCCGAAAATTAAGGTCAATCGGTTTATATTTTTACCTAATGATTATGTTATAGTCATTTGAAAAGGATATGTGGTATGAAACTTGAAAACTTAATAGAATAGGAGGTGCATCGTTATTGGTAATCTAATAATTAATATTTTAATTGCTATTGTAGGAGTCGTAATTGGTTTTTTAATAAGAAAAACCATCGGTGAAAGAAAAATAGGAAATGCTGAAGAATTAGCCAAAAGAATTATCGAAGATGCAAATAGGGATGCAGAAACCCGTAAAAAAGAGATTCTTTTAGAGGCTAAGGAAGAAATTCATAAAATGAGAATAGATTATGACCGTGAAATTAGAGAAAGAAGAACTGAGATTCAAAAGCAAGAAAAGCGTTTGCTACAGAAAGAAGAATCTATAGATAGAAAAATGGAATCCTTGGAAAAAAAGGAAGATGTCCTTAATAAAAAGACCAAAGAGCTAGAAGAAAAGGAAGATCTTATAGATGAACTATATACTAAGCAAGTAGAGGAATTGGAAAGGCTTTCAGGTCTTACTAGCGAAGAGGCAAAAGAAATATTATTAAATGATATTAAAAAGGAGATAGCTCACGAATCTGCAGTTCTTATAAAAGAAATGGAAAATAAAGTTAAAGAGGAATCAGAGAAAAAAGCAAGAAAAATCATTTCTTGTGCTATTCAAAGATGTGCTGTTGATCATGTAACCGAATCTACTGTAACTGTAGTAGCTCTACCTAACGATGAGATGAAAGGTAGAATTATTGGTAGGGAAGGTAGAAATATTAGGACATTGGAAACTTTAACGGGTATCGATTTAATAATAGATGATACCCCTGAAGCAGTGGTATTATCGGGATTTGATCCTATTAGGAGAGAAGTAGCAAGAATTGCTTTGGAGAAATTAATAGTAGATGGTAGGATTCATCCAGCTAGAATCGAAGAAATGGTTGAAAGAGCAAAAAGAGAAGTAGAAAATGTTATTAGAGAAGAAGGAGAGCAAGCTGCTTTTGACACAGGCAATCATGGCATTCATCCTGAATTAATAAAGTTGTTGGGTAGGCTAAAATTTAGAACTAGTTATGGACAAAACGTATTAAAACATTCTATAGAAGTATCTTATTTAGCAGGCTTAATGGCTGCAGAGCTAGGTGCCGATGTAAAACTAGCTAAAAGAGCAGGCCTATTGCATGACATAGGCAAAGCAGTAGACCATGAAGTAGAAGGTCCCCATGTTGATATAGGAGTAGAATTGGCTAAAAAGTATAAAGAGTCTAAGGAAGTGATACATTGTATCGCTGCACACCATGGAGATATTGAGCCAACCACTGTAGAAGCTGTGTTGGTACAAGCTGCAGATGCTATTTCTGCTGCTAGACCAGGTGCACGTAGAGAAACTTTAGAAGCTTATATAAAAAGATTGGAGAAGTTAGAAGAAATCGCCAATTCATTTGAGGGAATTGAAAAGTCTTATGCAATTCAAGCAGGCCGCGAATTGAGAATAATGGTTAAACCTGAAGATATTGGAGATGACGAAATAGTTTTAACAGCTAGAGATATTGTTAAAAGAATTGAAGCTGAATTAGATTATCCTGGTCAAATTAAAGTTAATGTAATAAGAGAAACTAGAGCAATAGAATATGCAAAATAAATAAAAGGAGCTATTTAATATTAAGTTCGCATATTTTTTGCAAAAAAATTTAAATTAAAAGAGGATTTTAATTTTATCTGTAGAATAATAAATATAGACTTATAATATATTAATAATATAATTTAGAGGGGGATGTTATAATGGATGTATTAAAAGTATCAGCAAAATCAAGCCCAAATTCTGTAGCAGGAGCTCTAGCTGGAGTTTTAAGAGAGAAAGGTAGTGCAGAAATCCAAGCTATTGGAGCAGGTGCATTAAATCAAGCAGTAAAAGCAGTAGCCATAGCGAGAGGATTTGTTGCACCTAGCGGTATTGATCTAATTTGTATACCTGCATTTACGGACATTGAGATCGACGGAGAAGAAAGGACAGCTATTAAATTAATTGTTGAGCCTAGATAGTGAAAATCTTAAGGGGGATGTTATAATGGATGTATTAAAAGTATCAGCAAAATCAAGCCCAAATTCTGTAGCGGGTGCTCTAGCTGGAGTTTTAAGAGAGAAAGGTAGTGCAGAAATCCAAGCTATTGGAGCAGGTGCATTAAATCAAGCAGTAAAAGCAGTAGCCATAGCGAGAGGATTTGTTGCACCTAGCGGTATTGATCTAATTTGTATACCTGCATTTACGGACATTGAGATCGACGGAGAAGAAAGGACAGCTATTAAATTAATTGTTGAGCCTAGATAAAGTTAAAAGAACTCAATAAAAAAACCTACTAGTTTTCAGTAGGTTTTTTATTTTTATAATACATTTGAATATTCTTGATAGATAAACAAATAATTGTATATAATATAGTTAGTAAATTAGAGGAGAAATTGCTATGATATTTGATTTACACGTTCATACCAATTATTCAGATGGATTATTTTCACCTACAGAGGTAGTGAATTTAGCTATTATCAAAGGAATAGATGGCATTGCTATAACAGACCATGATACCGTTTTAGGAATTGAAGCTGCTATTAATTATAGTAAGAGAATTAATAAAATAATAGTTATACCTGGTATTGAATTAGGTTGTATTCATAATGATGAAGAGGTGCATCTGCTGGGATATTTTTTTGACTATAAATCAAAGGATATAATGGATGTAACAGAGCAATTGAGAATAAATCGAGTTATAAGAGGCATCAAAATGGTAGAAAGAATAAATGATTTAGGCATGGAATTGACTTTAGAAGAAGTCCAAAAGCTAACTAGGAAGGATTACATTGGAAGACCACATATTGCTCAAGCTCTAGTGAATCGGGGCTATGTTAATAGTATAGAAGAAGCTTTTGATAGATTATTAAATAGAGGCATGCCTGCATATATTGAAAGAGAAACTTTATCTATAGTTGAAGCTATAGATCTAATACATGATTTAGATGGAATAGCCATTTTAGCACATCCAGGCCTTTTAAGAAGCCAAGAAACTTTATTCTACTGTATAGAAAAGGGAATTGATGGGCTTGAAGTAATCCATTCAAAACATACGAAAAATAATATTGATTTTTTATTACAAATTTGCGATAATAGTGATCTTATAGCAACTGGTGGTTCTGACTGTCATGGACGCATAATAGATGGAGATTATCTATTAGGTAAGTATTACGTAAATATCAATCATATTCCTATGATGAGAAGGAGGATTTAATTGACTCATTATAAAAGTGAAAGAAATAGACAATTTCCTTCGATAATTAGCACTACTTCCTTTGTTAAACTATATATACTCCATTTGTTAAAAGAGAGAAGCTATTATGGTAATGAAATTATAGAGGAGATAAAAAAGAGGTTAAATAATAAATGGATACCAAGTCCTGGAATGGTTTATCCTCTTTTAAGGGATTTAGAAGAAAAAGGATATGTAACTGGTTGGTGGGAGGAACCTGATAAGAGATCTATAAGGAGATATCGTATTACCGATGAAGGATATAAACATTATAAGATAATTTTACTTCAATATAAGACAGGCTTTGAAGACTCGCTATTTATATTGAAGAGTGTTTTAAAAGATATATATGGAGTTGACGCATAATTTTGGTATTTATGATAATTGAATTAAAATAGGAGGGATATAATGGATTTAATTTTATCTGAAAAAGGATTAAGTATTTCCCCGTCAGTAACATTAGAAATCACAGCAAAAGCTAAAGCAATGAAAGCGGAGGGAATAGATGTCATTGGATTTGGGGCAGGAGAACCAGATTTTAATACTCCTGAAAATATTAGAAATGAAGGTATTAGAGCCATAAATGAAGGATTAACTAGGTATACTCCAGCTTCTGGAATAGAAGAACTAAAAAAGGCAATCTGCAAAAAATTCAAGGATGATAATAACCTAGATTATACTCCAAAAAATATAGTTATATCTAATGGAGCTAAACATTCAATATATAATGCCTTGCTTGCCATATTAAATCCAGGAGATGAAGTAATCATAGGAGTGCCATATTGGGTAAGCTATCCAGAATTAATAAAAATAGCTGGAGGCGTTCCGGTATACATAAATACGAATGAGGAAGAAAATTTTAAGTTCACAGTTGAAAAGTTAGATAAAGTTTTAACAGAGAAAACAAAGGCTTTAATATTGAACAGCCCTGGCAATCCGACAGGATCTATTTATGAGGAAGAGGAATTAAAAATGATTGCTGATTGGGCAGTAAAAAATAATATAATAGTAATTTCAGATGAAATATATGAAAAATTAGTCTATGATGGAAAACATGTTAGCATTGCTTCGATGAATCCTGAGATAAAGGAGCTAACCATAGTAATAAATGGAATGTCAAAAGCTTATGCTATGCCTGGATGGAGGATTGGTTTTACAGCAGCAAATGAGCAAATTGCAAAGGTTATGAATAATATTCAAAGTCATACAACTTCTAATCCCTGTTCCATTTCTCAATATGCCAGCGTAGTAGGTTTATTAGGAGATCAATCAGAAGTATATAGGATGAAAGAAGAGTTCAAAAGAAGAAGAGATTATATGGTGGAAAAAATCAACTCAATAAAAGGTTTAAGTTGTAGAAAGCCAAAGGGAGCTTTTTATATAATGGTAAATATTACTCAGATTAAAGGTAAAACTATAGATGGAATTCAGGTCAATAGTTCCTTAGACTTTGCTAAGGTTTTACTTGATAAAGCCAGAGTAGCGGTAATCCCAGGAATAGGATTTGGAGATGATGATTATATTAGATTATCTTATGCCACTTCAATGGAAAATATAAAAGAAGGATTAAACAGAATTGAAGAGATTATTGAAAGAAATTAATTTTATATTATTGCTTTTGCAGCAGACGATCTTCACATATAAAGGCACTATATATTCAAGTGTTATAATAACTTTATCAGAGAGGTTTACATAAATATATTATGTAAACCTCTTTCGATAATTATATAAAATATATATCGTACATATAATATTGTGAGGTGATATAGGATGAAAAGATACGCTAGGAATATGGAGGCAATAACGGCAGATGAGATGAAGATTTTGGAAAAAAGCAAAGTATGTGTCGTTGGATGCGGAGGTCTTGGGGGATATATAATAGAATTATTAGCAAGGATTGGAGTAGGGTCAATTACAGCAATAGATGGTGATGTGTTTGATGAAACTAACTTAAATAGACAATTATTTAGCCATAGTAAAAATATAGGGAAAAGCAAATCGGAAGAAGCTAAAAAGAGAATAGAATTGGTGAATCCTCTTATAAATATAGAATCAGTAAATGTTATGATTAATGAATCTAATTCCTTATTTCTACTTAAAGGGCATGATATAATAGTAGATGCTTTAGATAATATAAAAACTAGAAAACTGATTCAATCTAGCGCAGCAAAGCTAAATATACCAATGGTACATGGCGCTATTGGAGGCTTTTATGGTCAAGTTACAACTATTTTTCCTAATGACAATACTTTAGATTACCTATATCCTAATGATATCAAATTGGATAGAGGGATTGAAAAGAGACTGGGAAATCCTTCCTTTACACCAGCGTTAATCGCTTCCATAGAAGTTGCAGAGGTAATAAAAATTCTATTAAGAAGAGGCGATCTTTTAAGGGGAAAAGTACTTTTTATAGATTTATTAGAAAATAGTTTTGACATCCTTGAATTTGAATAATATAAAATTGTAATTTAATATTTTATTTATTTTATAAATGCAATTAATATAAGAAATAAAGTTTTAAAATAAAAAAGTTTACATAAAATAATTATATTAACCTTATAATCTAAAAATAACGGACGATAAACTATAGTCGTTTTTATATATTTTAGAATTAATAGAAAAATCATAGGTCTCTAAATTTACGATATAAGGCTTTTGTATAGTATCATCGGTAGAAAGTCAATAAATCAAATTCAAATCAATTATGGCTCAATTTTGAAGGTCGTTTTTGATGGTTTAACTGTAATTTTGTTTTGGTATTATACATAGAAATTATATTTTAAAAGAAGGATTTTTTATTTTAATATCGAATATATAAATAGTCACAAAATATGTATTTTGTGACTATTTATATAAAACATACAGAAAAGAGGGATAAAATGAACAAAATACCGCTATTACTTGAAGATTATCTAAATTATATGGAAACCATTAAAGGTACTTCTTATAACACTACAAAGGAGTATTTCTTTGACTTAAGAACTTTTTTTAGATATATTAAATTAAGATATAAACTTGTAGATAAAGATATACCGTTTGAAGAAATAGATATTAGTGACGTAGATATTGATTTGATTAAGAAAATAAATTTACAAGACCTCCACTCTTTCATCTCTTATGTAGACAAATATAGGGATAATGGAAATTTTGCTAAATCTAGAAAAGTTGCGAGTTTAAGGTCTTTTTTTGATTACCTTCATTTAAAAGTCAATTTAATTGACAAGAATCCTGCAGTTGGGCTTGAGTTCCCAAAAACCAATATAAGACAACCTATCTATTTAACTTTAGAGGAATCGGAAAGGTTATTGAAAACTATCTTAGATAATAAAAATGAATTTTTTAGAAAAAGGGATTATGCAATTGTGATGTTGTTTTTAAACTGCGGTTTAAGGTTATCAGAACTATCTAGTATTAATATTACTAAAATCAAAGATGATACTCTAACAGTTATTGGGAAAGGCAATAAAGAAAGGACTATTTACTTGAATGAAGCTTGTATTGATGCCTTAAAGGATTATATTGCTGTGAGGCCAAAAGATAGCACTGATAAAGAAGCTCTTTTTTTGAGCATGAGAAAAAAGAGAATGAGCAATAGGGCTATACAACATATGATTGATAGATATCTTGAAAAGGCTGGGTTTGATACTAATGTCTATTCTACCCATAAACTTAGACATACTGCTGCTACTTTAATGTACAAGCATGGTAATGTAGATATTAGAGCGTTGCAAGCCATATTGGGCCATGAAAATGTATCTACAACTCAAATATATACACATATTGATGATGAAAGATTAAGAGCTGCTGTTAAAAGCAATCCTCTTGGAAAAGCTAATCCTAATTCTAAAAACAAATAGCAGGCATCTTAACTAAGGTACCTGCTATTTATCGGGAGCATATTTGATGGGTACTTTTATTACGTCTCCAGGATAGATATTGCTATCTATTATCTGATTGAACTCTTTTATCTCATATACCATTTTTCTTACGTCATAATTGGATGGCATATTTTCAATGGCTATTTTCCACAAAGTATCCCCTTCTTTAACCAACACTTCCTTATATAAGCTATCATAAGTAGAACTATATACTCTTTTTTGATTACTAAATATAGCTATAATTATTAATGGTATAGTTAGCAAGATGATCAAAAACGTATAAAACCTTCTTTTATTTGTTATCTTATAACCTAATCTATTCATATACACCACCTCGCACAACCGTTCTGAACTCATGTTCTGATTATATTTTATAAAAACATAAGTTCGTTGTCAATAGAAAAAACAAAAAAGAACTAATGTTTGAAATATCTTTATATTTATGATATAATAAGATAAATTTAGAATTAGTTACTACATAGTTTAATTTTGTTTCTATATTGAGTTTATTATTGTGAGGTGATTTTATGTATGAAGATTTAAATCAAGTCCAATTTGAAATTTTACATTTTATTAAAAGTCAAATCCAAAAGAATGGCTATCCCCCATCTGTAAGAGAGATTTGCAAAGGCGTTAACTTGAAATCTACTTCTACTGTCCATAGACATTTAGAAAAACTAGAAACTAAAGGTTATATCAGAAAGGATCCAACTAAACCAAGGGCAATTGAAGTCTTAGATAAGGAGGAAGATTCTTTATTTACGTCCAAAAAGACTGTAGATGTCCCTATATTAGGTAAAGTTACTGCTGGTCAACCTATTTTAGCTGTAGAACATATTGAAGATACTTTTCCAGTACCCATTGAAATTGCAGAACGTGGTCCCCTTTTTATGCTTAAAATACAAGGAGATAGTATGGTTGATGCTGGTATTCTTGATGGCGATTATGTTCTAGTAAAGCAACAGAATGATGCTATAAATGGAGATATTGTAGTGGCATTATTAGGAGATGAAGCTACAGTTAAAAGGTTTTATAAGGAAAAAGATTATATTCGCTTGCAACCAGAAAATGAGGCTATGTCGCCAATATTAGCTAAAGAAGTAACCATATTAGGTAAGGTTATAGGATTATACAGAAAGTTTTAATATTTCCCATAATAAAAATAAGCTAACTACGTAGTTAGCTTATTTTTATTTATTAAATTGTTGTGATAAAGGTTGTTTAATGACTTCATAACTCCAAGTTTACAATGTTGGTATGTTAATCCACCTTGAAAATAGGCGTAATATGGTTCTCTCATTGGTGCATCAGCACTTAATTCTATTGAAGAACCATCTATAAATCCTCCAGATGCCATGATTACTTTATCTTGATAACCGGGCATATCCCAAGGAACCGGGGTTACATAGGAATCTACTATTGCAGCTTCTTGAATGCCTTTGCAGAACTCTATGACTCTATCAGGAGAATCGAATTTTACGGCTTGTATTATATCACTTCTAGTATCGTCTATATCTGGTACAATTTCAAAACCCAATTCTTTATAAACCATACCTACTAATAATGCTCCTTTTAATGCTTCTGCCACAACATGTGGAGCCACGAAAAGACCTTGTAATGTAGATCTGGTAGTTCCGAATGTTAAACCGCAATCCTTTCCTAGACCAGGTGCAGTACTTCTGTTTGAAATTTGCTCAACAAGTTCAGATTTTCCAACTATATAACCTCCGGTAAGAGCTATACCTCCTCCTGGATTTTTTATTAAAGATCCTGCCATTATATCTGCTCCAACTTCTGTTGGTTCCTTTATTTCAACAAATTCACCATAACAATTGTCTACCATTATGATTATATTTTTATACTTTTCTTTAATTATTT
The DNA here is from genome assembly GCF_900106765.1 of Tepidimicrobium xylanilyticum. Taxonomy (NCBI): domain Bacteria; kingdom Bacillati; phylum Bacillota; class Tissierellia; order Tissierellales; family Tepidimicrobiaceae; genus Tepidimicrobium; species Tepidimicrobium xylanilyticum. Next base: position 9,104 of record NZ_FNNG01000006.1, on the reverse strand, counting down.
TTATAGCCCTTTTCATTTCATCTATAGTTATAGCTTTCCTGTCGCTATAACCAGTGGACCTTTGTATTAGCAACAGTTTAGTACTACTAGAAATGCACTTTACAACCCTATCTACATCAATTCTTCCATTTTTTAAAGGAACTTCCTTATATTTTATTCCATATTCTAATAAAGTACCTTTTTCCTTTCCTTTTACGCCAATTACTTTTAGTAATGTATCATATGGAGTTCCAGAGATGGAGATAAATTCATCATTAGGCCTTAATAAACCGGATAGGGTTAGAGTAATTGCATGTGTTCCAGAAACAATAATAGGCCTTACCAGCGCATCTTCTGTGTTAAAAATTAAAGAATAGATTTCTTCAACCTTATCTCTTCCTATATCACCATATCCGTATCCGGTGGTCCAATTAAAATCTGTAGAGCTCAACTTTGATTCTTGAATTTTTCTAATTACCTTATATTGATTATATTCTCTAATTTCATCAATATAATTAAATTTGTCTTTAAGTAATCTTTCCTTATCATCAACGAATTTTATTATTTTTTCATCCAAGCCATAAAGTTTACATAATAAATTTACTGTCAACTCTTTCATTTTTATTTCCTTTCTAATAGTATTTAAATACAAAAGCCTCTGAAATGCTCAGAGACATTTGTATTAGTATTAATTTTCAGCCTTTGATTTTTCTGTAAAATTAATTGGTTTTACTGGAACTATCGTTGATATTGCGTGTTTATAAATTAGCTGTTGTTTACCTTCGCTGTCAACAATAATAGTATAATTATCAAATCCCTTAACTAGGCCCCTAATTTGGTATCCATTCAATAAGTAAACAGTAATTGTAAGTCCATTCTTTCTTGCTTGATTTAAATAAATGTCTTGTAAATTGTTGGTGTTTTTCACTTATTCCCCTCCTTAAATTTTTAGTTTTCCATTTATCTTAATATAGTTAATAATGTATTCGGTAATATCAGCTACAGAGCTATATCTAGTTACATCTATCCAATGTATTCTTTTATCGCGCTTAAACCATGTTAATTGCCGCTTTGCAAATCTCCTAGTATTTCTCTTAAGTATTTCTATAGCTTCATTTAAATTCATATTACCTTCTAAATACTCAACAATTTCTTTGTACCCAATAGCTTGCATTGAAACTAGGTTTTTGTCGTATCCCATAGAAAGTAAATTTTTTACTTCGTCAATTAATCCTTCTTGGATCATCTGGTCAACACGTCTATTTATTTGATTATATAATGTGGCTCTATCCGTAGTTAATCCAATCATAGCTAAATTGTATTTATCGGTTTCTTTTCTAAAATTTAAATTATAATTGGACATGGGTTTACCAGTTTCATAATAAATTTCCAGAGCTCTTATTATTCTTTTCCTATCATTAGAATTGATACGTTTAGCAGTTGCCTGATCAACATTATATAACTCATCAAAAATATATTGATTTCCATATATATCAGCTAGTTCATTATATTTTCTTCTAAATTCTTCATTTGGTTTTACTTTTGAAAAATTTAAGTCATATACTAAAGAGTTAAGATATAATCCTGAACCTCCTACCACTATAGGAATTTTACCCCTTTTATTGATTTCACATATACATTTCTCAGCACATTTCTTATAATCTGCTACAGTGAATTCTTCATCAGGATAAACTATATCAATTAAATAATGAGGAATGTTCTCCATTTCTTCTTTCTTAACTTTTGCTGTACCTATGTTCATATATTTATATATTTGCATAGAATCAGCAGATATTATTTCCCCATTTATCTTTTGTGCTAAATCAATTGATAATGTTGTTTTACCTATAGCAGTTGGTCCAACAATAGCAAGTAAGTTTTTTTTAGTATCCAATACTATCATCCTTTACATTATTCTACTAAATTCTTTCTCTATGTCTTTTTTTGATATTTCAATGATAGTTGGTCTTCCATGTGGGCAGGTATAGGGGTTTTTTGCTTTGCTTAACTGGTCTATTAAGCTTTGTATTTCTATATCACTAATATTATCGCCACTTTTTATTGCTTTTGTACATGCAATTTTCATAATCTTTTCCGATTTTACTTCATAGCTACTTCTTATATTCTCTGTGATAGTATCGGCTAAATCCATAAATAAACTTCGTATTTGGGGTTTGCCAAATAACATAGGTACTCCTCTTATTATAACGCTATTATTACTAAACTCTTCGACCATAAAACCTAACTTATTAAATAATTCTATATTATTTATTACTATTTCAAAATCAAGGTTGTTGAGTTCGATTATTTCGGGCGCTAAAAGTGGCTGGATTATAACATTTTCAGATTCGTACTCTCTTTTATACTGTTCATATAATATCCTTTCATGAGCAGCATGTTGGTCAATTAAGAAGGCTTTTTCCAATTGAGCATTTTCTAATAAAATAAAAGTAGAAAAAAGGACACCTATGATTCTCGAATTCTTTAATGAGTCAAATATTGGGTTTTTATCTATTTTATTAAGTTGATTGTTGATTTTATTTATATTTAACTCAGTATCGTTATGATCTTTTATGGTGTTATCTTGTATGGAGTCGCTAAAATCTTTTAAAAACCAATCTTGAGAATCTTCAATTTCATATTTTTTTCCCCTTACAGGCAAGTTATTATTTTCAACAAAAGCTTTTTCAAATAACAATGGCAGCTCGTCAGTTTCTTTGCTTTTATCTTTGCCAATAGAGATTTCAGGTATGGATAATATACGGTTAAATGTTTGATCAATTGCTTTATCAAGAGCATTTGCTACTTGTTGGAAGTTTAAGAACTTTATCTCTTGTTTTGTTGGATGAATATTTACATCAATTAAAGACGGATTTATATCTATAAATACAACATAAACAGGAAATTTATTAATAGGTATAATGGATTTATACTTCTCTTCAATTAATTTTGTTATATCATAATTTTTTACATACCTATTATTAACATACAAGTATTGATGATTTCTATTGCTTCTGTAGAAAGTGTTTTTAGATACATAACCTCTAACACTAATATTGGATGATTCAAAACTTATTGCCACCATATTATCAGCAAATTCTCTACCAAGTAAAATGTAAATATTTGTTAATAGGTCATTATCTTTAGAAATATTAAAAATTACTTTATTATCCTTAATATATTTAAATGAAATGCCCTCATTGCCTAAAGCAAGTCTACATATAATATCGCTAATATAATTGGCTTCTATGGTATTGCTTTTTAGAAAACTCTTTCTTACTGGGATATTATAAAACAGGTCTTTAACTATCATTGTAGTTCCTTTAGGGCATCCTATTGGCATCATTTCTAGAATCTCTTCGTTTTCAACATAGCCCCTAATACCATGTAAAGCATTTTCTGTTTTTGTAAGTACTTCAACTCTTGAAACTGAGGATATGCTAGCAAGGGCTTCCCCTCTGAAACCAAAGGATATGATTTTATATATATCATCAATATTATTCAATTTGCTAGTTGTGTGCCGTTTAAACGCTATTTTTAGATCATCCTCATTAAACCCATGGCCGTCGTCTGTAATTCTAATGTAATCTTTGCCACCGTTTCTTATTTCTAGGGTTATACTGGCAGCATTAGCATCTAATGAGTTTTCAATTAGTTCCTTAACAACTGAAGAAGGCCTTTCAATTATTTCACCGGCAGCAATTTTTTGAATTGTAGACCTATCCAATATTTTGATTTTGCTCATTTTAAGCTCTCTCCTTAAGTTTTTTGGCTTCTTCTACCAACTCAAATAGAATATTTATAGCTTCAATAGGAGTTAGATGATTCACATTTAAATTTTTAACCTTATCGATAAAATAGTCCTTTTTATAATCTAGAAAATTCAACTGTTTATTTTCTTGAACTACATTACTTTTTGGCGTGGATAGATTGCTTTTTTCAATTTGTTGGAGTATCTCATTGGCTCTATCTATAATCTTATTATCAATTCCAGCTAATTTTGCTACTTGGATTCCATAGCTTTTATTAGTACTGCCTTCTACTATTTTCCTTAAGAATATAATTTCATCTCCTTTTTCTTCTACTAAAATGGTTAAGTTTTTTACACCTTTTAACTTGTTTTCTAAATCTACAAGTTCATGATAGTGGGTTGCGAATAAGGTTTTTGCACCTATGTTTTCAGCTATATATTCAACTACTGACCATGCTATGCTTAGTCCATCATAAGTACTTGTACCTCTACCCACCTCATCTAATATAATCAAACTATTTTTCGTTGCATTCTTAATTATATTTGCTACTTCATTCATTTCAACCATAAAGGTACTTTCTCCTTGAGACAAATTGTCAGATGCACCAATTCTTGTGAATATCCTATCAATAATACATATATCTGCTTCTTTTGCAGGTATAAAGGAACCAATTTGAGCCATTAAAATTATTATTGCTACTTGGCGCATATAGGTGGATTTTCCTGCCATATTAGGGCCAGTTATTATCTGGATCTTATTATCATGATTATCCATATAGGTATCATTTGGAACGAAATAACCATTTGATAAAGTAGCTTCTACAACCGGATGCCTTCCTTCTATTATTTTTATTATACCTTTATCGTTAAGTTTTGGCATTACATAATTATTTTCATAAGCCACTTGAGCTAGGGAATTTAATACATCAATTTGAGAAATTAATTTGCTAATTCCTTGAATCCTTTCTATTTCCATTTTTACTTTTTCTCTTATTTGGTTAAATAGATTATATTCTATTTCAATTATCTTATCTTCTGCACCTAAAATCTTGGCTTCCAATTCCTTTAATTCTTTTGTATGATATCTTTCTGAATTAGTTAAAGTCTGTTTTCTAATGAAATAGTCTGGAACTAAGTTTATATAGGATTTGGTCACCTCAAAGTAGTATCCTGATATTTTATTGAATCCAATTCTTAAATTTTTAATTCCTGTCTTTTCTTTTTCCTCTATTTCCAAATTAGTAAGCAATTGTTTGCCAGTCCTGCTAATATTTTTTAATTCATCTAAATCTTTATTGTATCCTGATTTTATCAATCCTCCTTCTTTAAGAGTAATCGGAGGATTGTCTACTATGGATATATCCAACAGTTGGTAAATATCCTGTAAAGAATCCAATTCCATTCCTAATTCAACAAATTCTTTTTTATCAGAATTGAATAATAAACTCTTCAGCTCAGGTATATGACCAATAGAAATTTTCAAGGAATATAAATCCCTAGCATTACAATTTCCATAAGAAATTTTCCCTGCCAATCTTTCTAAGTCATATATATTCTTTAAGCAATCTTTAACTTTGTCCATTAGAATTATATCTTCCAAAAAGAGTTGAACAAACTTTTGTCTTTTTTTGATTTTGTCAATATGAATAAGAGGTTGTTCTAACCAATTCTTTAATAGTCTACCCCCCATAGCTGTTGAAGTCTTATCTAATAACCATATTAAAGCTCCTTTTTTCTCTCTAGTCATAATGGTTTCATGAATTTCTAAATTGATTCTAGTATTTATATCCATTATCATGTACTCATTTATATCATAGTATTCTAATGAGCTTATATGGTTTAACGAACCTTTTTGAGTATTATATAAATAGTCGATTAATTTTCCTGCAGATGCAATACAGTACATTTTACCTTCTATACCTAAATCTTCTAACCCATTTGATTTAAAGTGGGATAAAAGATTTTTTTCCCAATCAACCTCTTCAATGGATTTTGTGTCGTAACTATTTATATAAGGATTGATTCTGTTTTTTATGGTCTTTAATATTTTTTTATTCTTTAAAAAGTCACTATTACAAATTATTTCAGAGGGGGAAATTTTGCCTAACTCATCCAATACAAAATCATATATGATTCTTTCATCTTTTATTAAAACTTCAGTGGTGTACATTTCACCTGTTGAGCTATCAACATAGGATATTCCAGCTCCCCAACTATCCATATAAATTGAAGCTAGAAAATTATTGCTCTTTTCATCTAAAACATTGGTGTCTGTGATGGTGCCTGGTGTAACTACCCGAATAACGTCTCTTTCTACTAATCCCTTAGCGGTAGAAGGGTCCTCAAGTTGTTCGCAAATTGCTACTTTATAACCCTTTTTTACTAATTTTGAAATATATACATCTGAAACATGGTAAGGTACTCCACACATGGGAGCTTTCAAATTGTTACCTGCATCCCTTTGAGTCAAGGCGATCTCAAGTTCTTTGGATGCTATAATAGCATCGTCAAAAAACATCTCATAGAAATCGCCTAATCTAAAAAATAAGATTGAATCTTTATACCTTTCCTTGATTTTTTTGTATTGTTTCATCATTGGCGTCAAGTTATCCAAGTTTTAACCCTCCGTATTAAATAATATGTCCTTCTAAAGTAAAAGTTTTTGCATTATCTATTTTAACGTTTACTAACTGACCGATAAGAGATCTATCGCCCCCAAAATGAACAAGTCTTCCATGTCTAGTTCTTCCTGACAATATTTTTTCATTATTTTTACTTACTTCTTCAACTAACACTTCTACAATTTCATTTTCATACTTTAGATTTTTTTGATAAAAAATTGGATATAAAGTATCTATCAACTGTTGAAACCTTTTATGTTTTATTTTATCAGGGATTTGATTTTCCATTTTTGCTGCTATAGTTCCTTCGCGTATAGAGTATAGAAAAGTAAAAGCAGAATCATATTCAACTTTTTTTACCAAATCTAAAGTTTCATTAAAGTCTTCCTCTGTCTCGCCCGGGAAACCTACTATAATATCTGTTGATAATGAAATATCTGGAATCCGGGTTTTGATTTTTTCAACTAAATTTAGATAATCTTCTTTTGTATATTTTCTATTCATTGCTTTTAATATTTTACTACTACCTGATTGAACAGGTAGATGTAAGTGTTCGCATACCTTTTCCAACTCTGCCATGGCTTCGATCAGTTCGTTAGATAAATCCTTGGGATGGGATGTCATAAACCTTATCCTCTCTATTCCATCAATTTTATTTATATCCTTTAATAGGTTAGCAAAGTTATAGTCATAGCTTAAGGTTTTACCATAGGAATTAACATTTTGGCCTAATAAAGTTATTTCTTTACATCCATTTTCCGCCAAATTCTTAATTTCCTCTAGTATATTTTCTGGTTCTCTGCTTCTTTCTCTTCCACGTGTATAAGGTACAATACAATAGGTACAGAAATTATTACATCCATACATTATATTCACATAGGCTTTAAAAGTATATTTTCGATTTGCTTCTATGTTTTCAATTATCTCTCTGGTATCTTCTACTATATCTACTACGGTTTCGTTTGTTTGATAATGCCTACTTATTAATTGAGGTAGTTTATGGATATTTCCAGTTCCGAATATAATATCTACATGTTTGTATTTTTCAAGGATTACATTTCTAATTGGCTCCCTCTGCATCATACAACCGCAAACAGCAAGAATTAAATCGGGTTTTTTTCTTTTCAATTCTTTCAGTGCTCCTAATTGACCATAGACTTTTAGCTCTGCATTTTCCCTAACCAAGCAAGTATTATATATTATAAAATCGCTATCTTCTTTACTATCTGTCCATATATAACCCATATTTTCTAATATCCAAGATATTTTTTCTGAATCATGTTCATTCATTTGACAACCATAGGTAACAATAGTATATTTTTTGCTCATCTTTTGTTTTCCTCCTTAAGTTAATCGTATATCATACTTCCAAAAAACTAAAAAACTCTTCAAAGCATATTTCTTCTATATATTATACCATTATAAATAGCCTATTGGAAGTCAATAGGCTATTTATAAAATCCACTATTCTAATCTTCTTGTATAAGTACATTTTCATAAAATTGACATTTTTCAAGAAAACACAATCCACTAAAATTGTTAATACATGAGATAGCTCCACATTTTTTAAAAGACATTTTAAGTTTAAATTTGTTATGTTTAGTTCTTTTTCTCATATTAATCAACTCCAAATTTTAGTTGCTAAAAACATTATATCATATAAACTAATATATTACAAGAAAATTTTCTGAATATTGTAATATACATTATTATATATTGCAATTTATCATTCGTTATAGCGAAATAGGCTATAGAATTTGCAACTCTACCTTCACATTAATTCATATTGTGTTATTTGCCTTTAAATAACCGTTGTAAAAACCCTCTGCTATTTTCCATTCTCTTAATTCTTTCTTTTAAACCTGCAATCTCATAGGATTTTTCCTTAAGCTTCATTTTTAACTTTGCATTTTCACAAATTAATACATCTCTTTCCTTGCTATTTAATTCGTTTTTTAATGCTATGATTTCATCCATTAATTCATTTATAAGCTTTACATTATATCCATTGTTATCATTTAACACGTTAACAAGTTCATCAAAAAAAGATTCTCGTAAGTTTAAGCTGATTTCTTTAGCTATTTCTATAGCATCTATTATTGCTGGAGGATTTACGCTAGTTAATGCAGTTTCTTCATTTGTGTCTACCACTATTTCTGGAGATTTAAGAATTAATTTGATTTGTTTATTACTAAAACCTTTATCTTGAAGAGATTTTATATATTGTAATTGTTCTATTTCTAAGTAGGTATAAAATCTATGGTTAGATTCATTTCTAGGAATTTTTAGCTCAAATTCCTTTTCATAGTATCTTAGTACATGGGGAGGATAACCTGTTATTTCAGCAACTTCCGATATAGTATATTGCTTATCAACCTCTAACACTATAATACCCCTTTCAAACAATCTTATATACAGTCCTATATAAGTATTCTTTAATACTCATTAAATTCCTTTACAAAAATTCATATTTTATCTATCAAATATTGATATTATATGCCAAATACTCTCATGTAATTTAGGAATTAATGAAAAAGAGCTGGAAATTGAACTGACCCTTGTCAAGTAAACAAGCAATTTAATTAAAATTTATACACATTAGGATGCATGTTTCGATATTCTAAAGGAGCCACGCATCCTAATCCTTTTTGAAATCTTTTTTCATTGTAAAATTTTATATATTGAATTATTTTTTCCCTTAATTTTTCAAGTGTTTTAAACTTCTTACTGTAAAACATTTTAGTCTTTAATAT